>DATEMT010000001.1:0-5264 GCA_035275445.1 Methyloceanibacter sp.
CGCTCAGGCTCGATGCTGTTGCCGTGCGCGCCGACGAGGCTCTGCTCGCCTTTGGCGCCGATGTGCCGGCGGGCGCACGGGCGACCGTCAATCTCAGCCAGAGCGGCAATCTCGAGGAGGCCGCGTCCAAGCTTTTCGCCGCGCTCCGGGAGCTCGACCAGGCGGGGGCTGCCGAGATCGCGGTGATGCCGATTCCCGCGACCGGGCTTGGCGAAGCCATCAACGACCGCTTGCGGCGCGCGGCCAATCGGGGCTAGCGCTCTATCACGATGACACGCACGCCGACGCATAAGCCGCCAAGCCCCGACACGATCGATGCGCTGGTCCGCATCGTCGGCGCAAGCCACGCGATCCGCGACGAAGCGGAGATGGCGCCCTATCTTGTCGAGTGGCGCGACCGCTATCGCGGCAAGGCAGCGCTCGTGCTCAAGCCGGGCGATGCGAACGAAGTTTCCTCGATCCTCAAGCTCGCCAATGAGACGATGACGGCGATCGTGCCGCAAGGCGGCAATACCGGCCTCGTCGGCGGGCAGATTCCGTTCGAAAGCGGCCATGAAGTGGTCGTCTCGCTCGAGCGGCTCACGCGCGTGCGCGATATCGATCTCGCCGCGAACACGATGACCGTCGAAGCGGGGCTCACGCTGGCGCAAGCGCAGGCCGTCGCCGCGAGCGCGGGCCGGCTGTTTCCCTTGAGCCTCGCCTCGGAGGGAAGCGCGCAAATCGGCGGCGTGCTCGCGACCAATGCCGGCGGCACCGCCGTTCTCGTTTATGGCTGCGCGCGGGAGCTTGCGCTCGGGCTCGAAGTGGTGCTCGCGAGCGGCGAGGTGTGGAACGGGCTCAAATCCTTGCGCAAGGACAATTCGGGCTACGACCTCAAGGATCTCATCGTCGGCTCGGAGGGCACGCTCGGTATCGTCACCGCCGCCGTGCTCCGCCTCTTCCCCAAGATCGCCGAGACGGTCACGTGCATGGCGGGGCTGGAGGCGCTCGAAACCGCTCCCGCCTTCTTCGCGCGCGCGCGCGAGCAGGCAGGCCCTGCGCTCACCGCCTTCGAGATCCTGCCGCGCATCGGCGTCGAGTTCGTTCTGCGCCACAGCGAGGGAACACGCGATCCCTTCCCCTCCCCGCATCAATGGTACGCTCTGTTCGAGCTTACCACCCCGCGCGAGGACGCCCTGCTGGCGCCCCTCGCCGAATCTCTCCTCGCCACGGGTCTCGAAGCGGGCGAGATCGCCGCCGCCATCGTCGCCACGTCTCTGTCGCAGAGCGAGGCGCTATGGCGCTTGCGCGACTTGATGAGCGAGGTGCAGAAGGAAGAAGGCGGCAGCATCAAGCACGACATCGCCGTGCCCGTGGCCTCCGTGCCCGAATTCGTCGCGCGTGCCAACCGGCTCGTCGAGTTGATGATCCCGGGCGCGCGCCCGGTGCCGTTCGGCCATCTCGGCGACGGCAACATCCACTACAATGTCAGCCAGCCGCCGGGCATGGAGCGCGCCGTATTCCTGGCGAATTGGCAGGCGCTCAACGCCGCCGTGCACGAGATCGTGCTCGACCTTGGCGGCTCGATCAGCGCCGAGCACGGCATCGGGCGCTTGAAGCGCGATCTCCTGCTCCATGCCAAGCAGGCGATCGAGCTCGAGCTGATGCGGAAGATCAAGGCGGCGTTCGACCCCAACAACATTCTCAATCCGGGAAAGCTCTTGTGATGAAGCGTCTCGAGACCGACGCGCTGTGGATGGCGGTGGACGACTATTTCAACGGCCTGCTGGTGCCGGACGAGCCTGTGCTCGAGGCGGCGTTGCAGGCGACCGAGGACGCAGGCCTGCCGCCGATCAATGTCGCGCCGAACCAGGGCAAGCTGCTCATGGTGCTTGCCCGCGCGATCGGCGCCCGCCGTATCCTGGAGATCGGCACGCTCGGGGGCTACAGCACGATCTGGCTCGCGCGCGGCCTTGCCCCCGACGGAGGCATGGTCACGATCGAGTGGAACCCGGCTTGCGTGAAGGTCGCCCGCGAGACTCTCGCCCGCGCCGGGCTCGGCGCGAAGGTCGATGTGCGCGAGGGTCGCGGCGAAGACGTCTTGCCGGGGCTTGCAACGGAAGGTCCGTTCGATCTCATTTTCATCGATGCCGACAAGCCCAACACCCCGCTCTATTTCGAGTGGGCGGTGAAGCTCGCGCGGAAAGGCTCGCTCATCGTCGTCGACAATGTCGTGCGCGAGGGCGCGATCCTCGATGAGGACGGGGGCGACGATGTGCAAGGGATGCGCCGCTTCTTCGCGCTTGCGGCGTCCGATCCGCGCGTCACCGGGACCGCGCTCCAGACCGTGGGCGCCAAGGGCCATGACGGGCTCGCCGTCCTGCTCGTGACCGCCGACCGTTGAGCGCAGCGGTCAGCGCTTCGGCGCTTTCGCCTCGGCACGGAGCGCCGCTTCCGCCGTCTTCAACTCCGTCAACTGCGCCTCGTCCAGCTTCGGGTATTGCAGGTCGAGCGCCTCCATGCGCTCGACCAGAACGGTGGCAGCGACGAGCCGCGCGAACGATTTGCTGTCGGCCGGGATCACGTACCACGGCGCATGCGCGGTCGCGGTGTGGCGGATCGTGTCTTCGTAGACCTCGATGAACTTGTCCCAGAGCTTGCGTTCGTCGATGTCATGGAGGGCGAACTTCCACCTTTTGTCGGGATCGTCGATCCGCGCGAGCAGGCGCTGCAACTGCTCCTCCTTGGAAATGTGGAGGAAGAACTTGACCGGCACGGTGCCGTTGCGAGCGAGGTGCAGCTCGAAATTATTGATGTCCTCGTAGCGCTCCTTCCAAATGTCGCCGGTGACGAGCTTCGGCGGCAGGTTCTGCTTGTCGAGAAGCTCCGGATGCACGCGCACGACCACGGTCTCTTCGTAATAGGAGCGGTTGAAGACGCCGACGATGCCGCGCGCGGGGAGCGCGAGCGTGGTTCGCCATAAGAAGTCGTGGGCAAGCTCGAGCGCGCTCGGCTGCTTGAACGAATGCACCTCGCAGCCTTGCGGATTGATGCCCGACAGCACGTATTTGATGATGCCGTCTTTACCCGCGGTATCCAGTCCTTGCAAAACGGCAAGGACGGCCCAGCGTCCTTGCGCGTAGAGCCGCTCCTGCAGCGCGGAGAGCCGCTTGACCGCCGCCGCAAGCAAGTCTTCAGCCTCCTTCTTTCCGATGTCGAGGCCGCCCTTGTCTTTGGGATCGCCGAGCTTGAAGCCGGACCCGTTGTCAACGCGAAAACGTGCGGTCGTCTCCGATGGCAGCATGTCTGGAGGCTCCTAAAGCAAGGACGGCGCGAGCGGTTCCTGGATGCCCGGCTCCTCGCGTTTCGAATCGTTGATCTTGGGGTCAAGCTCGATGGCTTCGAGGAGGTCGCCGGGCGCGGGAAGCAGCAATTCGCGCGCGGCCTCGGGCGAGGTTTCCTTGACGTCGAGCCAGGCGGCGAAATCCTCGGGCGCGAGCACGACCGGCATGCGGTCGTGCAACGGCCCGACCGTGGCGTTGGCGGGACAGGTGAGGATGACGACGGTGTCGATCTCCTCGCCCTTGCCGTCGCGCCAGCGCTCGTAGAGGCCGGCGAAAGCGATGAGCTCGGGCCCACGCGGACGAAGGAGGAAGGGCCGGCGCTTGCCCTTGGGCCCGGTCCATTCATAGAACCCGTCGGCCGGCACGAGGCAGCGGCGGTAGCGCATGGCCTGGCGGAACGAGGCCTTTTCGAGCGCGTCCTCGGCGCGGGCATTGATGAGCGTCGGGAACCGCTTCGGGTCCTTGACGAAGGACGGCAGGAGGCCCCAGCGCATGGCTTTGAAGCGGCGAAGGCCCTCCTTGTCGCGGACGACCACGGCCACGGGCTGGGTCGGGGCGATGTTGAAGCGGGCGGGGAAGTTCGGCGTGTCGCCGTAGCCGAAATAGGCGCGCACGGCCTCCGGCGGGGCGGTCAGGCTGTAACGCGAGCACATTCCGGGCGGGATTCCTGTAACCGTTTGGCAATGATGATCGGCCAAGACTTTCGTCAATCCAAGCCCTGGTTTCGGAGGCCGGGGCCCCTGGTCTCAAGGGCCAAGCCTCCCCACATAGAGGTTTAGGGACGACTGGCTTAATGAACGAACAGACGCTCAGCTACCCCAATATGGGGGCGCATTGCGACGGGGCCAGCATTGCCGTGCTGTCCCAGAACAAGGTGCTCCTCGTCAGGCGCAAGCGCGCGCCGTCGGCCGGCCTATGGAGCCTCCCCGGCGGCAAGATCGAGGGCGGTGAGAGCCCGCGCGAGGCGGCCCGCCGCGAGCTCAAGGAAGAGACCGGCATCGAGGCGGATGTGGAAGGCGTGCTCGACCGGGTCGCCGTCCCTGCCTCCGACCGAACCTACCGGCTGACCGTGTTCTATGGCCGGCTCACCGGCGGGGCGCTCCAGCCCGGCGGCGACGCCGAGACGGCGGAGTGGGTTCATCTCGACGAGGTCGAGGCCCGTCCCATGACCGAAGGCACTGCCGAGCTGATTTGGACGGCCGCGCACCGGCTCCGAGCCGCCTGAAGGCTAGATTTCAACAAAAATCGGGTTTACTCAGACCCCATGCGACGGGGCAGAAGATTTCCCATAAGGCTCATCGTCGGCCTCTTCGGCGCGGCCTGGGCCTCCGTGGTTTTCGTATCGACGGCGGAAGCCCAGTTTTTCTGGTTCTTCGACCAGCAGAAGGCCGCAACGCCAAAGCCACGGGCAAAGGCGAGGCCCCCCGGCGACGACCTTCCTCCCATCGTGCCGCGCGAAAGTAGCGCGCCTCCGCCCCCCGACGATCGCCCTTACGACGACAAGCTGATGCGTCTCGCCGAGATCCTCGGCGCGATCCATTACCTGCGCGAGTTGTGCGGAGCCTCGGAGGGTCAGGTCTGGCGCGAGCAGATGAAAGAGATCCTGCGCAACGAAGGAACCACCGCGGTGCGCCGCGCCAAGCTCGTCAACGCCTTCAACGACGGCTATCGCGGCTACCGCCGCAGCTATCGCACCTGCACCCAGTCGGCCACGCTCGCAACCAACCGCTTCAGCACCGAAGGCGCGACGATCGCGGCCGCGCTCGCGCAGAACTCGACCTACGCCGCCAAGGGGCCGGCCGAAGGAACGCCTCAAGCCGTGCGCGGAACCGGTCAGGATCAGCCCGCGCCGGCCCCGGATCAGTCCGGGACTGCGCCGCCTGCGGCGCAAGAGGGCCCAACCGGTGCCATCGACGCCGGAAGCGGTACCGAGCCTAGCCA
>DATEMT010000002.1:0-12782 GCA_035275445.1 Methyloceanibacter sp.
TATTTTTGGAGCAATCTTTGCGCCGAAGGGGGCAAGGCGCCCAAAGGTCTCGGCGGCGCCCAGGCGAAGAGCTACGAGCGCTATGGCGTGCCCGGCCTGTGGCAGGCTTGGGGCAAGTTCGACGACCGTTTCAACGTCGACAAGGAACCGAACGAGCCGAACCGCTTCGGCTGGATCGTCGAGATCGACCCGTTCGATCCCGCATCCGTGCCGGTGAAACACACCGCGCTCGGACGCTTGCGCCACGAAGGCGCCGAGAGCCTCGTCAACAAGGACGGCCGCGTCGTCGTCTATTGCGGCGACGACGCCCGCTTCGACTACGTCTATCGCTTCGTCTCGAAGGGAACATTCGATGCGAGCAATCCCGCCGCGAACCGGCAGATCCTTTCCGAAGGAACGCTCTCGGTCGCGCGGTTCGACGCCGACGGCAGCCTCGCTTGGCTTCCGCTCACGTTCGGAGAAGGCCCGCTCACGACCGAGAACGGTTTCGCCGACCAAGGGGAAGTCGTCATCGACGCGCGCCTTGCCGCCGACCTTCTCGGCGCCACGCGCATGGACCGGCCCGAGGACGTGCAGCCCAACCCCGTCAACGGCCGCGTCTATGTGATGCTGACCAACAACAAGGACCGGAAGGCGGGCGAAGAAGACGCTGCCAACCCGCGCGCCGAAAATGTGCTGGGCCACATCATCGAGCTGACCCCGCCGGACGGCGACCACACCGCCGATCGTTTCGCCTGGGACGTGCTCGTCCGCTGCGGCGATCCCTCGGTCACTTCGGTCGGCGCGCTGTGGAACCCGGCGACCTCCGACAACGGCTGGTTCGCCTGCCCCGACAATGCCGCGGTCGATGCGGAAGGGCGTCTGTGGATCGCGACCGACCAGGGCGAAGCCTCGCCCACGGGCCGGGCGGACGGCTTCTATGGGCTCGAGACCGAGGGCGCGCGGCGGCGGACAGGGAAGCTCTTCTTCCGCTGTCCCGTCGGCGCAGAGATGTGCGGCCCCTGCTTCACGCCGGACCAGGAGACGCTGTTCCTCGCCGTTCAGCACCCCAGCGCCGACGCCACCGACCGCTACAAGGGCTTCGAACGGGCCTCGAGCTTCGCCGACCCCGCCACGCGCTGGCCGGATTTCGATCCCGACATGCCGCCGCGGCCGTCGGTGCTGGTCATCACCAAGATCGGCGGCGGCAAGATCGGCTGAGCCCTGGCCCGATTTCTACGCTCTTGAAAAAGCCGCACGCGCGTGCGAGCTAGATTCGTTCCCTGTCCGTTGAGATTCGTGGAGCTCCTGGGTGTCGAAACGGCCCATGCGCAAAGCCGCCACAGCGCGCGACCTGTTCGCCGAAGATGCGTCGAAAAAGGCGGCGGCGAAGCCGTCCAAGCGGCAAGCGCAAGACCGCGGCGCATCGCGCAACGGCGAGGACTATACCGCCGCCGATATCGAGGTGCTGGAGGGGCTCGAGCCCGTGCGCCGGCGCCCCGGCATGTATATCGGCGGCACCGACGAAAAGGCTATGCACCACCTCTTCGCCGAGGTGCTCGACAACGCGATGGACGAGGCGGTCGCGGGCCATGCCGACCATATCGGGGTCGCCTTCGAGGACGACGGCTTCCTTACCGTGACCGATAACGGCCGCGGCATCCCCGTGGACCCGCATCCCAAGTTCAAGAAGAAGTCCGCGCTCGAAATCATCATGACCACGCTGCACGCGGGCGGCAAATTCAACTCCAAGGTCTACGAAACGAGCGGCGGCTTGCACGGCGTCGGCGTCTCGGTCGCGAACGCGCTGTCCGAGACGATGGAGGTCGAGGTCGCGCGCGGGCAGAAGCTCTATCGCCAGAGCTATACGCGCGGCACGCCCGACGGCCCGATGAAATGCCTCGGGCCGATCAAGAATAGGCGCGGCACGCGCGTCCGCTTCCGCCCCGACCCCAAGATCTTCGGCAAGGGCGCCGCCTTCAGGCCGTCGCGCCTGTTCCGCATGGCCCGGTCCAAGGCCTATCTCTTCCGCGGCGTCGAGATCAGATGGTCGTGCGCCAAGGCGCTGCTCGACGGCGACAGCGAGACGCCCGAGAGCGCCGTATTTCATTTCCCGGGCGGGCTCAAGGATTTTCTCGCAAGCCGCATCGAAGGCCAGGAGGCCGTCACCAAGGATGTGTTTGCCGGCCGCATCGAGAAGACCGAAGGCGCAGCGTCCATCGAATGGGCGATCGCCTGGATCGCGAGCGACGACGGCTTCCTGAGCTCCTATTGCAACACCGTGCCGACGCCGGACGGGGGCACGCATGAGGCGGGCTTGCGCGCGGCGCTGACCAAGGGCTTGCGCGGCTTTGGCGAGCTTACCGGACACAAGCGCGTCGCCCAGGTGACGGGCGACGATTTGCTCGGGACCGCTGCCGCCATGCTCTCGGTGTTCATCCGCGAGCCCGAGTTCCAGGGCCAGACCAAAGACAGACTTTCGAGCCCCGAGGCCGCCCGCATCGTCGAGAGCGGCGTGCGCGACGCCTTCGACCATTGGCTGACCGGGAACCCGTCGCAGGCGAACCGCCTGCTCGATTGGGTGGTGGACCGCTCCGAGGACCGGCTGCGCCGCAAGAAGGAGAAGGAGATCGGGCGGCAGACGGCGACGCGGCGCTTGCGGCTCCCCGGCAAGCTCGCCGATTGCGCCTTGAGCGGCGCGCAAGGCACCGAGATCTTCATCGTCGAAGGCGACTCGGCCGGAGGCTCGGCCAAGCAGGCGCGCGACCGGGCCTCGCAAGCCGTACTGCCGCTCAGGGGCAAGATCCTCAACGTCGCCAGCGCAAGTTCGAACAAG
Source organism: Methyloceanibacter sp. (assembly GCA_035275445.1). Taxonomy (GTDB): domain Bacteria; phylum Pseudomonadota; class Alphaproteobacteria; order Rhizobiales; family Methyloligellaceae; genus Methyloceanibacter. The sequence continues at coordinate 2,816 of DATEMT010000002.1, forward strand.
CTTGCCGACAACCAGTTGCTCGCCGACCTGATCCAGGCGCTCGGCTGCGGCACCGGCGCCCGCTATCGCGAGGAGGATTTGCGCTACGAGAAGGTGGTGGTGATGACCGACGCCGACGTCGACGGCGCCCATATCGCTTCGCTCCTCATCACCTTCTTCTACCGCGAGATGCGCGGGCTGATCGAAGGCGGGCATCTCTATCTCGCCGTGCCGCCGCTCTATCGCCTGAGCCAGGGCGCCAAGACGTTCTACGCGCGCAACGACGCGCATAAGGACGAATTGATGCGGACGGAGTTCAACGGCAAGGGCAAAGTCGACGTGTCGCGCTTCAAGGGCTTGGGCGAGATGCTGCCGAAGCAGTTGAAGGAAACCACGATGGACCCGAAGGCGCGCATCCTCTTGAAGGTCGAACTCGCCGATGACGAGAAGGGCACCGCCAAGCGCGTCGATCAGTTGATGGGCAACAAGCCGGAAGAACGCTTCCGCTTCATCCAGGAACGGGCGGAATTCGCCAAGCCCGACCTGCTGGATATTTGAGGTTTCAAACGCGCAACGGCATCGGGTTGGTCATCTGGCCGTGAAGATCCGCGCGGCCCCGTTCAGGAACCGTTGCAACACTCCCGCCGCTCGTTTCTCACGGTCTGCCACGCGGTCCCACCAGCCCAGGCCAATGGGTATGGGTTCGTGCGACCCGGCCGATCCGATGTTCTGAGTTTGGTCATCGACCCGTGCCGAAGCTCTAAAGGGCCGGCGAGAGAAGATTTCGCCCAACGCGGCGAATTTCAAAGACATCGATGTCTCCTTGTCACTGTCGTCGGCTGTCTCGAGCACAAGGAAGCGTGCGTGAGCGTCAGGGTGAGCTTATTTGGAAGAGCCTTCCAGACGACTCGCGGTGCAGGCGCGGCAAATCGGGAATTGTCCTGATTTCAGCCTGTTCGCGTTTGACGGCATCGGGCGCGCCGGCGTCGAACCCGTTGCTCACGCGTTGCAACTGTACTCGTGGTACAGTGGGTACCGTGCACCGGGAGACATTGCGCGCTAGAGCCAGCGCGGCACGCGCGCCTGGTATTTGCGGTAGGCGTCGCCGAACTTGCGGGCAAGATACGCCTCCTCCCGCACGACCACGCCGCGCTGCATGACCGCCAGCACCGGGATCAGCAGCAGAAGCACCCACATGCTGGTAAGCACGATGGCGAAACCGAAATAAGCGAGCACGAAACCGATATAGATCGGGTTTCGCGTGAAGCGGTACGGCCCGGTCGTAACCAGCGCGGTTGACGGTTCGCTCGGCATGACGCTGGTGCCGGCGCGATGGAAGAAGCGGCCGGAAAGAGCGACAAGGGCAAAGCCCAGCGTCACGAAAGTCAGCCCCACGGTGAGTGCGAGACCGTTCGCCGAGCCGAGCCCCGGCCCGATCGGCACGAGGTAGCTCAAAAGGGCCCCGGCTACGAGCGCGCCGAGAAAGAGGAGCGGCGGCATGACCACCACGTCGGCATGATCGTTGGCATTCATGGCTTTGCCGCCCTTTTTTCGAGCCTGCCGGCCAAGCGGGCCAAGCCTGCATCTTGGTCATGAAAACTTAATACGGGCGCAGGGCAAATTTGCCTCTTGCGCCCTCTGACTTGGTCCCTTATTTGAGAGCCAAGCAATAGCAGGGAATAATCCTCGCATCGCTTCAGTCGAATCTTGCACAAGGCCTGCGAATCGTTGCAGCAAATATTTGTGCCTAAAGAAAGAAAAAGCGCGTGGCGCAAACCGCGCGGAAAATTAGCTAACGCATGAGCTTTTCCGATCTTGGCCTAAGCCCCAAAGTGTTGTCCGCCGTCGAAGCGGCGGGCTTCGTAACTCCCACTCCCATCCAATTCAAAACGCTGCCCGTTGCCGTCTCCGGCCGCGACGTGCTCGGCATCGCGCAAACCGGGACCGGCAAGACCGCGTCCTTCGTGCTGCCGATGCTGACAAGGCTCGAGCGAGGCCGGGCGCGGGCACGCATGCCGCGCTCGCTCATTCTCGAACCGACGCGCGAGCTCGCGGCGCAGGTCGCCGAGCATTTCGAGATCCTCGGCAAGAACCACAAGCTGACCGTGGCGCTCCTCATCGGCGGCGTGTCGTACGACGACCAGGACCGCAAGCTCGATCGCGGCGCCGACGTGGTGATCGCGACTCCCGGCCGGCTGCTCGACCATTTCGTGCGCGGCAAGCTGCTCTTGAACGGCATCGAGATCCTCGTGGTGGACGAAGCCGACCGCATGCTCGACATGGGCTTCATCCCGGATGTCGAGCGCATCTGCAAGCTGCTGCCCTTCACGCGGCAAACCATGTTCTTCTCCGCAACGATGCCGCCGGAAATTCAACGCCTCGCCGACAAGTTCCTGCACACGCCCGAACGGATCGAGGCGGCGCCGCAGGCGACCGCGGCGGCGACCATCGTGCAGCGGCTCAAGCGGACACCCGACGATCCGGCGGCAAAGCGCGAGGCGCTTCGCGCGTTGATGCGGGAAACCGCCGTCAGGAACGCCATCATCTTCTGCAATCGCAAGAAGGACGTCGCCACTCTCTACCGCTCGCTGCAACGCCACGGCTTCAATGTCGGCGCGCTGCACGGCGACATGGATCAGCACCAGCGCACGGCGACGCTCGACTCCTTCCGCAGCGGCCAGATCGCCTTCCTTGCCGCGAGCGACGTTGCGGCGCGCGGCCTCGACATCCCCGACGTGAGCCACATCTTCAATTACGACGTGCCGATCCACCCCGAGGACTATGTCCATCGCATCGGACGAACCGGGCGGGCGGGACGCGAAGGCTTCGCCGCCATGCTGGTGACGCCGAGGGACTACAAGGCGCTCAAGGCGATCGAGAAGATGCTCGGCTACGAGATCGCCTGGGTCGACGGGGCGCCGAGCGAAGACGAGCAAAGAGAGGCCGAAGCAGAGCGGCCCTACGGCAACGGGCGCCATCGCCGCGGCAATCGCTCAAGACGGGAGAAACACCCCCACGGCTCAGGCGCGCAAGCGAACCATCAAACGAAACATCACGGGCAGCACAACGCCCATCATGGCAGGGACCGCGACGAGCGCCGCCACGAACACCCGAAGCATCCCCATCCCGGCGAGCGCAAAGCCCATAGCCACCCCGCCGCCGCCGCCCCGCAGCACAACAAGCCGCAATCCCAGCCGCAGCAGCAGCCACACCGCCCCCGCCAGCAGGGCATGGGCGACCACGTGCCGGCCTTCATGATGCGCCCGGTCCGGGTGACGTAACCGCAAAGCCGCTGGCAAGCCCAAATTTGTCATTGCCCCGCTCGACCGGCAATCCAGCACGCGCTGCGGTCTTCGCGTGAGTCCTGGATTCCCGCTTTCGCGGGAATGACTCCGATACGGCATGAGACCGGTTGGAGTTACGATGACTTCGCGGGGACGCCTGCGCCGTCTTCCGCCGTGTCCGCGGCGGGCGTCAGCGAAACCGACTCGCCGCAGCCGCAGGCGCTCGTCTGGTTCGGGTTGTTGAACACGAAGCCGGACCGCATGCGGTCGGCGCGATAGTCCATCTCGGTGCCGAGCAGGAACAGGACCGCGCTCGGATCGATCAGGAGCTTGACCCCCTTGTCCTCGACCACCTCGTCATGAGGCCCACGCGCTTCGGCATATTCCATGGTGTATTCCATGCCGGCGCAGCCGCCGTTCTTCACGCCGATGCGCACGCCCTCCACCGCCTTGCGCGAGGCGGCTTGGAGCGCGCGGATACGCGTCGCGGCGGCTTCGGTGAGGCGCATCACTTGCGGACGGGGTCGAAGGGTCATGGCTTGAAGTTGGGGTAAATCGCGGGCGCGTTCAAGGCTTGGCGTCAGAACATGTTGAGCTCGAGCCGCGCCGCCTCGCTCATCCGGCTCATGTCCCAGGGCGGATCGAACACGAGCTTGACCTTGACCTGGCCGACGCCCGGAACGGAGGAGGCCGCGTTCTCGACCCAGCCCGGCATGTCGCCTGCGACCGGGCAGCCCGGCGCCGTCAGCGTCATGTCGATCTCGACATTGCGGTCGTTATCGATATCGATACGGTAGATCAGGCCAAGCTCGTAGATATCGACCGGAATCTCGGGGTCGTACACGGTCTTGAACGCGGCGATCAGCTCGTTCTTCAGCCGCTCGACCTCTTCCGGCGGAAGCTCCGGGCCCGTCCCCTCCCCGCCGCCGGTTGCGCCGACGCACGCCTTGATCTCGCCGGGCTCGGGCGGGACCGCAGCCTCGGGCGCCGCCTCGCGGGACGCGGGATCGTCGTTTTGAGTCTTCTCAACCATTGCGGCCACGGCCTTAAGCAAACATCTGGCGCGCTTTGTGCAGCGCCTCGACCAGAGTATCGACCTCTTCCGGGGTGTTGTACATGGCGAAGGAGGCGCGGCATGTCGCGGTGACGCCGAAGCGCGCGAGCAGCGGCTCGGCGCAATGCGTTCCCGCCCTCACCGCCACGCCGTAACGGTCGAGGATCGTGCTCACGTCGTGCGGATGGGCGCCGTCCATATTAAAGGCGACAATGCTGCCCTTGCCCTCGGCGCGGCCGAAAATGCGAAGCCAGGGAAGCTCGCCGAGACGGCCCATGGCGTAGTCGAGGAGCGCCGCCTCGTGGGCCACGATCCGCTCGCGCCCGACGCTTTCGACATAGTCGATAGCGGCGCCAAGCCCGATCGCCTCGACGATGGCGGGTGTGCCGGCCTCGAAGCGGTGCGGCGGCGCGGCATAGGTCACCGTCTCGGTCGTGACCGTGCCGATCATCTCGCCGCCGCCCTGATAGGGCCGCATGCGCTCCAAATGCTCCTTCTTGCCGTAGAGCACGCCAATCCCGGTCGGTCCGTAAAGCTTGTGCCCCGTGAAGGCATAGAAGTCGATATCGAGGTCCTGCACATCGACGGGAAGATGCACCGCCGCTTGCGCGCCGTCGGCGAGCACGGGAATGCCGCGCTCATGCGCGATCCGCACCACGTCCTTCAGCGGCACGACGGTGCCGAGCACGTTCGACATGTGGGTGATGGCGATCATCTTGGTGCGCGGCGTGACTAGCCGCTCGAACTCGTCGAGCAGGAACGCGCCGTCGTCGGCGACCGGCGCCCATTTCAGCACCGCGCCTTGGCGCTCGCGCAGGAAATGCCAGGGCACGATATTGGAATGGTGCTCCATGATGGTGAGGAGAATCTCGTCGCCCTCGCCGATATTCGGCGCGCCGTAAGACGACGCGACCAGGTTGATCGCCTCGGTCGCGTTGCGGGTGAAGACGATCTCCGCGTCGGAGCGTGCATTGACGAAGCGGCGCACGCTCTCGCGCGCCTGCTCGAAATTGGCGGTGGCGAGATTGCTGAGATAGTGCAGCCCGCGATGCACGTTGGCGTATTCGCCGCCATAGGCGCGATCGATGGTTTCGAGCACGGCGCGAGGCTTTTGCGCCGAGGCGCCGTTGTCGAGATAGACCAGCCTCTTGCCGTTCACGTCGCGGGAGAGAATGGGGAAGTCGGCGCGGATCGCCGCAACGTCGAACGGCGACGCCGCTGCCTTGCGACCTTTCTTGGTGGGCGTGAGCACGGTCATGTTCCGCTCCGTCACGCGGAGGAAAGGCCGAGCCAGTCGGCGGCCGCGGCCCGGAGCGCCTCGCGCAAACCCTCGTCCTCGATGCGCTCGATCGCCTCGCCGACGAAGGCCTGAACCAGCAGGGCGCGGGCCTCAGCCTCGGGAATGCCGCGGGCTTCGAGATAGAACAGAAGCTCGTCGTCGATTTGCCCCGACGTCGAACCATGGCCGCAGACGACGTCGTCGGCGAAAATCTCGAGCTCGGGCTTGGAATCGAACTCCGCCGTCTCCGACAGGAGCAGCGCTCCCGCCATCTGCTTGCCATCGGTCTTCTGCGCGCCCGGAGAGACGATGATCTTGCCCTGGAAGATCCCGCGCGCGTCGCCGTCGAGCACGCCCTTGAAGAACTCGCGGCTCACGCAATGCGGCACGCGGTGCTCGACCAGAAGCGTCGTGTCGCAATGCTGCCGGCCGCGTGCGAGGAAGGCGCCGCAAATTTCGGCCGCAGCCCCCTCGCCCGCGAAGCGCAAATAGATCTGATTGCGCGCGAGCGCGGCGCCGGTCGAGAACTGAAACGCTTCGTAGCGGGCGTCGGCTCCAAGCTCGACGAGCCAGGTGGAAAGATGAAATGCCTCGGCGCTATCCCGCTGAATCTTGACGTGCTTGACCGCGGCCTTGGCGCCAACCCTGAGCTCGGTTACGGCATTGCGCTGCAAGTTCCTGCGGCTTTCGAAGCTCTCGATCAGCATGGCGGAACTGCCGGCCTCGGCAATGACGACGTTGCGGGTGAAGGTCGAGGCGGGATCGCCCGCGCCGTCGATTGCGATGAGGTGGATGGGCTTGTCGACGATGACGCCCTCGCGCACCCGCAAAGCGACGCCGCCGGTCATCAGCGCGGTGTTGAGGGCGAGCACGGGGTCGTCGTCGCGCGGATTGACGCGGGCAAGCGCTTCCTTCAGCCAGGCTTGCGGCTTCTCGAGCGCCCGCGACAGCGAGACCGCCTCGACGCCGGCCGCTTTGAGGCCGGCAAGGTCGGACAGATCGGCCCTGAGATCGCCCTCGACCATGACCAGACGATAGGCGGAGAGGTTCGCGACCCCTGCGCCGAGCGCTTGGGCGAGGTCGGCATCGCCGGCCTCGGCGCCGTCCGCCTTGATGAGCGGATTGATGCCGGTGAGCCGCGCGCGGAGGTCGGTATATTTCCAGGCCTCGATGCGGCGGTGGGGCAGGCCGATGCGGCCGTAAGTGCCGATCGCCGCTGCCCGCAAATCCGAGACGAACGGGTCGCGAGCGCCGGGAAGCGCCTCTTGGGCCGTTTCGAACAGGTCGAGATAACCCTGTTCGGCCTTGGTCGTGAACTGTTGGACGGGAAGGTCCATGACGGTTCCTTAAGCGGCTGCCTCGCCGAACTCGGCGTAGCCCGACTCTTCGAGCTCGAGCGCAAGTTCGGGGCCGCCCGAGCGCGCCACCCTGCCCTCGGACAGGACATGCACGCGGTCCGGCACGATGTAGGTCAGGAGCCGCTGGTAATGCGTAATGACGAGCATCGCCCGATCCGGCGTGCGGAGCGCGTTCACGCCCTCGGCGACCACGCGGAGCGCGTCGATATCGAGGCCGGAATCGGTCTCGTCGAGCACGCAGAGCGTGGGCTCGAGCAGGGCCATTTGCAGGATCTCGTTGCGCTTCTTCTCGCCGCCGGAGAAGCCGACATTGAGCGGGCGCTTCAGCATTTCGGGATCGATCCTGAGTGCTTGCGCCTTCTCGCGCACGAAACGCAAGAAGTCGGGCGTCGAAAGCTCAGGCTCGCCACGGGCCTTCCGCACCGCGTTCACCGCCGTCCGCAGGAAGGTCATGGTGGCGACGCCCGGAATCTCCATCGGATATTGGAAGGCGAGGAACACGCCCTTGGCCGCGCGCTCGCTCGGCTCCATGCCGAGCAAATCCTCACCGTTCCAGGCGATCGAGCCCGCGGTGACATGGTAATCGTCCTTGCCGGCGAGCACATAGGCGAGCGTCGATTTGCCCGAACCGTTCGGGCCCATGATCGCGTGTATCTCACCTTGCGGCAAAGTGAGGTCGAGACCGTTGAGGATCTCGCGGCCATCGACGTTGACGTGCAGATTCTTGATCTCGAGCATTACCGTTCTTCTCTCATCCCCAAACACTCTGTTGTGTCATTCCGGCAGACGCCGGAAACCAGTGGCCGCTTCACCCCGGCTTCCGCCGGGGCGACGTTCAGCCAACGCTGCCCTCGAGGCTGATGCCGATCAGCTTCTGGGTCTCGGCCATGAACTCCATCGGCAATTGCTGCAACACGTCGCGGACGAAGCCGTTGACGATCAACGCCACCGCCTCCTCCGCCGAGAGGCCGCGCTGCAAGCAGTAGAACAACTGGTCGTCGGAAATCTTCGAGGTCGTCGCCTCGTGCTCGAAGGTGGCGCTGGCGTTCTTGGCCTCGATATAGGGCACGGTGTGCGCGCCGCATTTGTCGCCAATGAGGAGCGAGTCGCAATTGGTGAAGTTCCGCGCGTTCGAAGCGCGCCGATGCGCCGAGACCAGCCCGCGATAGGTGTTGTTGGAGTGGCCGGCGGCGATGCCCTTGGAGATGATGCGGCTCGACGTGTCGCGGCCGAGATGGATCATCTTGGTGCCGGAATCGACCTGCTGATAGCCGTTGGAGATGGCGATCGAGTAGAACTCGCCCCTGCTTCCGTCGCCGCGCAGAATGCAGCTCGGATATTTCCAGGTGATGGCCGAGCCGGTCTCGACCTGCGTCCAGGAAATCTTGGAGCGGGGACCGCGGCAATCGCCGCGCTTGGTGACGAAATTGTAGATGCCGCCCTTGCCTTGCTTGTCGCCGGGGTACCAGTTCTGCACCGTGGAATATTTGATCTCGGCGTCGTCGAGCGCGACGAGCTCGACCACGGCGGCGTGAAGCTGGTTCTCGTCGCGCATCGGCGCGGTGCAGCCTTCGAGATAGCTGACGTAGGAACCCTTGTCGGCGATGATGAGCGTGCGCTCGAACTGGCCGGTCTGCTTTTCGTTGATGCGGAAATAGGTGGAAAGCTCCATCGGGCAGCGCACGCCCGGCGGCACGTAGACGAAGCTGCCGTCGGAGAACACCGCTGAGTTGAGCGTGGCGTAGAAATTGTCGGTGATGGGGACGACCGAGCCGAGATACTGGCGCACCAGCTCGGGATGGGTCTTCACCGCCTCGGAGACCGAGGAGAAGATGACGCCGGCCTTGGCCAGCTCGTCTTTGAAGGTCGTGACCACGGAGACGGAATCGAACACGGCATCGACCGCGACCCGGCCCTCGAGCCGCGCGCCTTCGACCCCCGCGAGCAGCTTCTGCTCGGAGAGCGGGATGCCGAGCCGCTCATAGGTCCTGAGCAGCTCGGGATCGACCTCCTCGAGGCTCTTCGGTCCCTCGGTGCTCTTGGGCGCGGCGTAGTAATAGAGCTCCTGGAAATCGATCTTGGGGTAGTGGACGTTGGCCCAAGTCGGCTCTTCCAGGGTGAGCCAGCGGCGATAAGCCTCGAGCCTCCAGGCGAGCAGCCAATCGGGCTCGCCCTTTTTGGCCGAGATGAACCGGATCACGTTCTCGTTCAGGCCCTTCGGCGCCTTGACCGACTCGATCTCGGTGGTGAAGCCGTATTTATACTTGTCGACGTCGATTTCTTTGACGCGAGCGACAGTTTCTTGCACGGCGGGCATGACTTTTCTCCGTTCGTCCTAACGCGGCGCCTTAGGCCGCGACTCTTGGCCTCAGCCGCCCAACAAGCTCGCCAAAGGCCTTGAGGAAACTATTGATATCGGCATTCCCGGTCGCAAAACCAAGGCTTGCGCGGATCGCTCCGTGGCGGAGCTCGTCAGCGACCCCCATCGCGCCAAGCACATGCGAGGCCTCGACCTTGCCCGAGGAGCAGGCGCTCCCTGAGCTTACGGCGACGCCGGCAAGATCGAGCCCGATCACCAGCGTTTCGGCCTTGACGCCCGGCACGGCGAGACAGGCCGTATTCGGAAGCCGCGCCACGTTTGCCGAAAGCACGACGGTGCCCGGCGCCAGCGCAAGAGCGCCCCGCTCGAGCGCATCGCGCAACCGTACGATCTCGCCCGCCTTGGCAAGGTCTGCCGCGGCAAGTTCGGCCGCCACGCCAAAGCCGACGATGCCGGCGACATTCTCCGTTCCGGCGCGGCGGCGGCGCTCCTGGCTGCCGCCCTTCATCAGGGGCGCGACGGTCGCGCCGCGTCCAAGCACGAGCGCGCCGACGCCCTTGGGACCGCCGATCTTGTGGGCGGAGAGGCTCAAGAGATCGGCGCCGAGCGCTGCGATGTCGAGCGCGATCCGCCCCGCCGCCTGGACTGCGTCGGTGTGGAGGACCCCGCCCGCATCGTGGACGATGCGCGCCG
>DATEMT010000003.1:0-6359 GCA_035275445.1 Methyloceanibacter sp.
CTTCAGGGGGTTCGAGGCGCGGCTTGCGGCTGCGCTGGTCGCCGCCGCTTTTCTGCTGGGAGCCGGTGTCATCCACGTCACCGATATCGTGACGGCGGGGAATTTCGCTCCGGGCAACGCCGGGCCGATCCTCGTCACTGATTTTCTCACGCCGATCGCCGTGCTCGTGTTGCTTTATCTTTTGAGCCGCGAGCCGGCACCGAAATCGACGGCGACGGTTGCGCTCGAGGTCGAGTTGGAAGTTGCGCGCAAGGCCATGCGCGAATATCGCAATGCCTTGAGCGAGCTCGGCAAGCATTAGATCAGTGCCGGGCGAACACCTCCGTGGTGCCGTCTTTCTTGATGAGCAACACGTCGTAGGGTTCGGTCTTGCCGTCCTGCTCCATTCCGGGCGAGCCCACCGGCATGCCCGGAACCGCCAAGCCGATCGCGTCGGGTTCCTCGGCAAGAAGCCGCTTGATGTCGGAAGCCGGCACATGGCCCTCGATGACGTAAGCGCCGACCTTGCCGGTGTGGCATGCGGCAAGAGCTTCGCCGATCCCCGCTTGGCGCTTGATGCGGTCGAGCATCGCGGGCGCGGTTGCGTTGACCTTTACGTCGAAGCCGTTCTGTTCGAGATGCGCGACCCAGGCGCCGCAGCATTCGCAACTTGGCGATCGCCACACTTCGACCGGCCCTTCGGCCGCGGCGTGGGCTGGCCAGGCCCACAGCAGGGCCACAACGAACAGGACGAAGGGTCGCATCGTCATTGGGTTTTTCTCCTAGCGGTCGACAAAGACTTCGATGGCGGCGGGGCTCAAGTCGCCTTGGCATTATGGTCTTGGCCTCGCCCGCCCCTATATGAGGGGAGAGAAATCGACCTGCACAAGCCATGAACGACCACGAGCCCGACACGGAGAAGAACCGCTTCAGCGCCCGCGCCCTCCGTTATGGCAGGGTCGGCGCCAATGTCGGCACGGTCGCCGCCAGGATCGCGGCACGGCGGTTCTTCGGCCTCGATCCCGAGCGTGACCGGGACGCCGCGGCGCTCGCCGCCGCGCTCGGCGGCCTCAAGGGCCCGATCATGAAGGTGGCGCAGCTACTCGCCACGATCCCCGAGGCGCTGCCGGCCGAGTATGCCGCCGAGCTCGGTCAGCTTCAGAGCGACGCTCCGCCCATGGGCCGGTCGTTCGTGCGGCGGCGCATGGCGGCAGAGCTTGGCCCCGACTGGGAAACGAAATTCGCCTCGTTCGAGCACGAGGCGGCGGCGTCAGCCTCGCTCGGCCAGGTGCATCGCGCTGTGAGCCATGACGGCCGCGCCCTCGCTTGCAAGCTGCAATATCCGGACATGCAGTCGGCGGTCGAAGCCGATCTCGTCCAGCTCGCCGCTCTGTTCCAGATCCATGCCCGCATGCGTCCCGCCATCGACACCTCGGAGATGCTGAAGGAAATTTCGGCGCGGCTCCGCGAGGAGCTCGATTACGATCTCGAGGCGCGCCACATGCGGCTCTATGAGATCATCTTCGCAAACGATCCGCTCATTCGCGTGCCCGAGCTGCTCCCGGACCTGAGCACCAACCGGCTCCTCACCATGAGCTGGCTTCAAGGCAAACGCCTTCTCGACTACACCTCGCACTCGCTCGAAGACCGAAACCAGATCGCCCGCGCCATGTTCCGCGCCTGGTGGTATCCGTTCAGCCGTTACGGCGCGATCCATGGCGATCCGCATCTCGGCAATTACACCGTCTTCGAGGACGGCGAGGGCGGGGCGGCCGGGATCAACCTCCTCGACTATGGCTGCATGCGCACTTTTGCCCCGAAATTCGTTCAGGGCGTGATCGACCTTTACCACGGCCTGTTGCACAAGGACCGTTCGCTGATCGTGCATGCCTACGAGACTTGGGGCTTCGGCGGCCTCTCGAACGAGGTGATCGACATTCTCAATATCTGGGCGACTTTCATCTACGGGCCGATGCTGGAAGACCGCGTTCGCACCATCGCCGACCGGGTCAGCCCGGGCATGTACGGCAGGCAGGAGGCGTTCAAGGTGCACCAGGGATTGCGGGAGAAGGGACCGGTCAAAGTGCCGCGCGAATTCGTGTTCATGGACCGGGCGGCGATCGGCCTCGGCGGGGTGTTCCTGCACCTCAATGCCGAGCTCAACTATCATCGCCTGTTCGACGACACGATTGCGGGCTCCGATCTTGCCGCTGTGGCGGAACGCCAGCGCACCGCGTTCACGGAAGCCAAGGTGCCGTTGCCGGAAGGCTCAAGAGATGGAGCACGCATATGAATCCAAACCGGGCGTTGTGGGAAAAGGGCGACTTCACGCGTATCGCCGAATGCATGCGCGAGAGTGGTGAAGCGCTCGTCAAGGATCTCGGGGTGACCAAGGGGCTCAAGGTCTTGGATCTCGGCTGCGGCGACGGGACGACGGCATTGCCGGCGGCGAGATCAGGCGCCGACGTCGTAGGCGTCGACATCGCGAGCAACCTGGTTGCGGCCGGCAACAAGCGGGCAAAAGAGGAGGGCCTCGCCAATTGCGTGTTTCAGGAGGGCGATGCGTCCAATCTGCAAGCGCTGAAGGACGATGAATTCGACCTTCTCGTCAGCATCTTCGGCGCGATGTTTGCCCCCAAGCCGTTCGATGTGGCCAAGGAGATGGTGCGCGTCACGCGGCCCGGCGGCCGGATCGTGATGGGGAACTGGATTCCGAACGATCCGACCTTGGTGGCGCAAATCCTGAAGGTCAGCGCGGCCTACTCGCCGCCGCCGCCCGAAGGCTTCGTCAGCCCGATGACGTGGGGGATCGAGGCCAACGTGATCGAGCGTTTTGGAGCCGCGGGGGTTCCGAAGGAGGCGATCTCGTTCCTCAAGGATAGTTATGTTTTCAACTTTCCCGGTTCGCCGCCGGAGTTCGTCGAGGCCTTCAGGGACTATTACGGGCCGACCATGAATGCGTTCGAGGCTGCGGAAAAGAACGGTCGCGCCGCCGACCTCCAGAAGGAATTGGAGGCGCTGTTCGAAACCCAAAACAAGAGCCCGGACCGAAAGGCCACCTCGATTCCGGCCAGCTTCCTCCGCGTGACCGTTGCGGTCGATTGACCCGCCCCGGGCGCGCCCAACGACTGTCGGACTAGGGGAAAACAGGAGTGCGGGCAGGCGGTCGATTATTGCCCGGGCGCCGGGCTTTATGCTATTTGCGCGGGACTGAGAGAGCCATAAGCGCCAGAGGGAGTTCGCGATGAAAATCGATCCGAAAGAGTGCAGCCCGGCAATGGACTATACCGAGCACGCGAAGACCTATGGCCTTTTCTGCAAGCTGACGGCCTACACCATCGTCGGCGTGATTGTAGTCATGGCTGTCCTCGCCCTGTTTGTGGCTTGATCGCCGAATTCACCATCTGGCGGCGGTCTCCGCCGCTCGCTTAGCCCCACATCACTCCGCACCGGCCCTTCTAGCCCGGCGCGTCCGTTCAAGCCTTTGGGATTGCGATGATCGCGATTGGCGTGCCGGCCGAAGGGGACAATGAGCCGCGCATCGGGCTCACACCCGAGACGGTCAAGAAGCTGGTGAAAGCCGGCGCGAGCGTTGCGATCCGCGCGGGCGCCGGCTTGCGCTCCCACTTTGCCGACGAGGAGTACAAAGCCGCCGGGGCAACGATCGCCAAGACCGACGCCGAGGCCGTCGCCGATGCCGATATCGTCCTGACCGTGCGACGCCCCAGCACCGAGATCGTCAAAGCCATGAAGAAGGGCGCTGCCGTCGTCGGCATGCTCGATCCGTTCTCGGAAGCGGACGGTCTCGATGCGCTCGCCAAGACCGGCGTTGCGCTCTTCGCCATGGAGCTGATGCCGCGCATCAGCCGCGCGCAGAGCATGGACGTGCTCTCGTCGCAATCCAATCTTGCCGGCTACAAGGCCGTCGTCGATGCGGCGGAAGCTTTCGATCGCGCGCTCCCGATGATGATGACGGCGGCGGGCACCGTGCCCGCGGCGCGCGTGTTCGTCATGGGCGCGGGCGTGGCAGGCTTACAGGCGATCGCCACGGCGCGGCGGCTCGGCGCCATCGTGACCGCGACCGACGTGCGGCCTGCGGCAAAAGAACAAGTCGAGTCGCTCGGAGCAAAGTTCATCGCGGTCGAGGACGAGGAGTTCAAGCAGGCCGAAACCGCCGCCGGCTACGCCAAGGAAATGTCGGAGGCCTACAAGAAGAAGCAGGAGGCGCTCGTCGCCGAGCACGTCAAGAACCAGGACATCGTCATCACCACGGCGCTGATCCCGGGGCGGCCCGCGCCCAAGCTCATCACCAAGGAGATGATCGAGAGCATGAAGCCGGGCTCGATCATCGTCGATCTCGCGGTCGAGCGGGGCGGCAATGCCGAGTTGGCCAAGCCGGGAGAGATCGTCTCCCACAAAGGCGTTCGCATCATGGGCAAGCTCAACCTGCCAGGCGCGGTTCCGGTCAATGCGTCGAGCCTCTACGCGCGGAACCTCCAGGCCTTCGTCGAGCCCCTGATCGACAAGGAAAAGAAGACGCTCGCCGTCAATTGGGATGACGAATTGGTCAAGGGCACGCTCATTGCGCGCGACGGCGCCATCGTCAATGCCATGATCGCCGAGCGCCTAGGCGCCAAGCCTGCCGACCTCAAGCCTACCGACGTAAAGCCTGCCGGCGCCAAGCCTGCCGATGCATTGGCGAAGACGGTCGCCGCCAAGCGTAAACCGAAGGAGCCCAAGCCATGAGCAGCCATCGTTTCGGCCTCTGCCTCGGCGCGCTTCTCATTGCGGCGATCGCGGCGTCGATGTTCCCGGCCGCAGCTCTCGCCGCCGAGGCGGCGGCGGAGGGCGGACAGGATTTCGTCTTTCGCGTCTCGATCTTCGTCCTTGCAATCTTTATCGGTTATTACGTCGTGTGGAGCGTCACGCCCGCGTTGCATACGCCGCTGATGTCGGTGACGAACGCGATTTCCTCGGTGATCGTCGTCGGCGCGCTGCTTGCCGTCGCGGTTGAAACGGCCGACGTGGCGGGCTCCGGCCATTCGCTCGCCAAGCTGCTCGGCTTTGCCGCGCTCATCATGGCCTGCGTCAACATCTTCGGCGGCTTCCTCGTCACCCAGCGCATGCTCGGCATGTATCAGAAGAAAAAGAAATGAACCCGAATCTTGTCGCTCTTCTCTTTCTTCTCGCGGGCGTCCTTTTCATCCTCGCCCTCAGGGGGCTCTCTTCGCCCGAGACGTCGCGGCGCGGGAACTATCTCGGCATGGCCGGCATGGCCATCGCCGTGCTCACCACGCTTGCGGTGGCGCAGCCGAAAGAGCCGCTCACCTGGGCCATGATCCTGGGCGGGATGGCGATCGGCGGCGGCATCGGCGCGGCGATCGCGCGGCGCATCCCCATGACGGCGATGCCCGAACTCGTCGCCGCGTTCCATTCGCTGGTCGGCATGGCGGCGGTCTTGGTCGCGGCAGCGGCCTTCTACGCTCCGGAAGCCTTCGGCATCGGCACGCCCGGCGCCATCCGCACCTCGAGCCTGATCGAAATGTCTATCGGCGCCGCCATCGGCGCCATCACCTTCACCGGCTCGGTCATCGCCTTCTTGAAGTTGTCCGGGCGCATGTCGGGCAAGCCCATCCTTTTGCCGGCGCGCCATCTCATCAATATCGGCCTCGCACTCCTGCTCGTCTTCTGCGTTGTCATGTTTTGCCGGGAACAGAGCGCGTTCTATTTCTGGGCGATCGCTTTGCTGTCCTTCCTGCTCGGCGTCCTCATCATCGTCCCGATCGGCGGCGCCGACATGCCGGTCGTGATTTCGATGCTGAACTCCTATTCGGGGTGGGCTGCGGCCGGCATCGGCTTCACGCTCGGCAGTTCGGCCCTCATCATCACCGGCGCGCTGGTGGGCTCGTCGGGCGCGATCCTGTCCTACATCATGTGCAAGGGCATGAACCGCTCCTTCATCAGCGTGATCCTCGGCGGGTTCGGCGGCGAGGTGGCGGGGCCGGCCGGAGGCGCGGAACAGAAGCCGGTGAAACTCGGCTCGGCGGAAGACGCGGCCTTCCTGATGAAAAACGCAGGCAGGGTCATCGTCGTACCGGGCTACGGCATGGCGGTGGCGCAAGCGCAGCATGCGTTGCGCGAGATGGCGGACGGACTGAAGAAGGCCGGCGTCGAGGTGAAATACGCCGTTCACCCGGTTGCGGGCCGCATGCCCGGCCACATGAACGTGTTGCTCGCCGAGGCCAACGTGCCTTACGACGAGGTGTTCGAGCTCGAAGACATCAACTCCGAATTTCCGCAGACCGACGTCGTCTATGTGATCGGCGCCAACGACGTGACCAATCCCTCGGCCGAGGACGATCCCACCTCGCCGATCTACG
>DATEMT010000004.1:0-6412 GCA_035275445.1 Methyloceanibacter sp.
GCCGCCGCGGCAAGCTGTCCGACTATGGCCAGCAGCTCCGGGCCAAGCAGAAGCTGAAGGGCTATTATGGCAACATCACCGAGAAGCAATTCAAGGCGATCTATCGCGAGGCGGCGCGGCTGCGCGGCGACACCTCCGAGAAGCTGATCGGGCTGCTCGAGCGCCGGCTCGACGCCGTCGTCTATCGCGCCAAGTTCGTGCCGACCGTGTTCGCGGCGCGCCAATTCGTCAGCCACGGCCATGTACGCGTCAACGGCCGGCGCGTCACGATCCCGAGCTATCGTTGTCGCGAGGGCGACGTCGTCGAGGTGAAAGACAAGGCCAAGGACGCCGGCATGGTGCTCGAATCCTCGCAGAGCGCCGAGCGGCAGGTGCCCGACTATCTCGACGTCGATCACAACAAGATGACGGCGAAACTCACGCGCGTGCCGACGCTCTCCGACGTGCCCTATCCCACGATCATGGAGCCGAACCTGGTCGTCGAGTTCTACTCGCGCTAGGCCTCACGCCCCGGCGTCGAGGAGCGCAAAGCAAGCCGGCGATCGGCGCCGCTCCCGTGACCTTGGCCATGACGGTGCCGGACGGCGCAAGCGTCTCGACCGCGGTCATCGCTTCTCGCGCACCATGCCGCTCTGGCAGAGATGGATCTCGGCGAATTGTCCGTAGGTGTCGTCGAGTTCGAATCGAACCGGGCCGGTCGTCTTCGAAAAGCCGCGTCCGATCTCGGCCTCGAAGAACTCGAAGCCGTTGGGCTGCACGACCCTGACGCGATGCTCGGCGCCGGTAACCGGATTGATGATCGGCGCGCCCCTCATCTCGGCGACGCCCTCGACAATGGCGCTTGCCGTGCGAGCGGCGATGTCCATCGCGAAGGTGAAGTCGGCGACGATCGGCTCGTGGAGGGTGTCGCAGGTCGAGGAGAAAACCTGGAACACGGTCGCACCGGGCTCGGTGTCTTCACCGCGCAAGATGCGGAGAAGGGCCGCAAGCTGGTCGGGCGTTGCGCGGCGGTCGAGCACGTGCACGCCTTCGCCTTTGCCTTCGTGAATGGGGCCGGGCCAGCGAAAGATCCCGGCTGCCATCAGCCCGTCGAGCCGCGTCGATCCATGGAATCCGCGCTCGATGTCGTACACCGCCAAGCCGCGGCAGTGCCCATGGGTCGGTGGCGCGTTGAACTGGCACGGACAGCCATAGGAACAGTTGCAGTTGCCGAATTCGCGGCCCTTGATTTCCCATTCTGTCACTGCGCTGCCTCCGTCATACCATGAAGATCGAATTTAAGCGGGAAGATGCCGAGTATTATGGCGATGGCGCGGCCGGCTGAGCTTGGCCGGCCGCTAGCGGCGGCCACAATGTCGTGAACGAAATTCCGTCCGCAACCGAGCGAATGTCGCAGGTCCTGCGCCTCGCCGATGGCAGGCGGATCGGCTTTGCCGAGTATGGCGACCCGGACGGGCTGCCGGTTCTCGCCATCCACGGCACGCCGGGCTCGCGCTTCATGTTCGCGCTGACCGACGAAGCGGCGCGCCAACGGCGGTTACGCGTCGTTGCGCCCGAGCGCCCCGGCTACGGGCTCTCCGATTTCCGGCTTCAAACCAGTCTCGCGGAGGCCGCCTCCGACCTCGAACAATGCGCCAACGCGCTCGACCTGCGCCGCTTCGCCTTGATCGGCGTTTCGGGCGGGGGCCCCTATGCCGTTGCCGCCGCAGCGGCAATGCCGCGCCGGGTCGCGCTCCTTGCACTCATCAACCCTGTCGGTCCGGTTGCCGAGTACGGCCGTCGCATCCGCATGTCGAAAGCCCACCGCCTGATCTTCGGCCGGCTCGGCCGCTCCGACGCGTTCTGCACGGTCTTTTTCTGGTCGCTGCGAAGATTGGTGCACTTTGCGCCGGAGCTTGCCTATCGCGCGCTTCGCAAGCGTGTGGGCGCATCCGACCGGGCGGTGCTCGCCCGCGACGAGGTGAGGGCCAATCTTCGGGCGGCGTTGCAGGAGGGATTGCGGCCGGGCATTGACGGCGCGCGGCAGGATTTGCGGCTTTACTGCGCCGATTGGCGGCTTCCGCTTCGCGACACCGACGTGCCCGCGGTCCTGTGGCAGGGCAGCGACGACGCCGTCGTGCCGCCCGGCGCCGCTTACGAGCTTGCCGAGACGCTGCCCAATTGCCGGCTCGACGTGGTCCAGAACTGCGGCCACTATTGGATCTTCTCCGGCTTCGAGCGCGTGCTCGATGCGGCGAGAGCCGCGCTCAGCGGTCCCGCGCCCCGCTAGTTTGGGCCTCGCAACGAATCCTTGCCCCGACCTGCGAAACTTGCCACAACGCGCGCCATGAAAAGCCAGTGGAACGATCGCACGGCGCAAGAGATGGTCGAGGCTTACGCCACCAAGGGCGTCGCCGCCGACATCGCGCTCCGCGTTTACACCACGCGCCTCCTCGGGCGCGATCCCTTGCTCGTGCTGCACGGCGGCGGCAACACCTCGGTCAAGACGCAAGCGAGCGACGATCTTGGCGAGATGCACGACGTCATCGCCGTCAAGGGCTCGGGCGCCGACATGGCCGATATCGAGCCCTGGGGCCTGCCTGCGGTCAAGCTCGAGCCGCTGCGGCGGCTTCGCGCGCTTGCCGCACTGTCCGACGAGGCCATGGTCAACGTGCAGCGGTTGAACCTGCTCGATTCCGCGGCACCCAATCCCTCGGTCGAGACGCTGTTGCACGCGTTCCTGCCGCACAAATTCGTCGATCACACCCATGCGGCTTCCGTGCTCGCGCTGGTCGATCAGAGCGACGGCGAGGCGCTTGCGCGCGAAGTGTATGACGGGCGCATGGGCATCGTGCCCTATATCGCGCCGGGCTTCGGCCTGGCCAAGCAAGCGGCCGAAGTGTTCGAAACGAAGCCCGACGTGGTGGGCCTCATCCTCCACAAGCACGGCATCTTCACCTTCGGCGAGAACGCGCGCGAAGCCTATGAGCGCATGATCGAGATGGTGTCGCTGGCCGAGAGCCGCTTGCGTCAGGGGCGGCCGATCGTCTTCGCGGCGCGCGCGCTCGCTGCGGCGACCGCTTCGGCGGCGGAGGTCGCGCCCGTCATCCGCGGCGCGGTCGCCATCAAGGGCGAGGGCGTCGAGCCCGTCCGCTTCATCGCCGATTTCCGCACCGCGCCCGAGATCCTGTCCTACGTGAACGGCGCGGAACTTGCCTCCTACAGCCAGCGCGGGGTGGTGACGCCGGACCACATCATCCGCACCAAGAACAAGCCGCTGGTCGTGCCGCATCCCGAGGCGGGCGGCCTTGAGGCTTTCGCGAAGGCCGCGCGCGAGGCGGTGGCCAAGTTCGCCGGCGAATATGACGGCTATTTCCACCGCGAGAACGCGGCCGCAGGCGCGGCAAAGACCAAGCTCGATTCGGCGCCGCGCGTCGTGCTCGTGCCCGGTGTCGGCCTGTTCGGTCTCGGCCGCACCGCCAAGGACGCGAGCATTGCCGCCGACCTCGCCGAGAACACGATCCGCGTCGTCACCGATGCCGAAGCGATCGGCCGCTATGAGCCGTTGCCCGAGAGCGATCTCTTCGCGCTGGAATATTGGAGCCTGGAGCAGGCAAAGCTGAAAGGCGCGGTGGTGAAGCCGCTCACCGGGCAAGTTGCGCTTGTCACCGGGGCGGGTGCGATCGGCGCCGCCACGGCGAAGGCGCTCGCCGCCGAAGGCGCCGCGGTCGGAATTGTCGATATCGACGGCGAGAAGGCGAAAGAGGCGGCCGCCGCCGTCAAGAGCCTCGGATTGCAATGCGACGTGACCAAGCCCGATCAGGTCAAGGCGGTCTTCGCTGCGCTCGCGGAGCGTTTCGGCGGGATCGATATTCTCGTGTCCAATGCCGGCGCGGCGTGGCAGGGGCGCATCGGCGATGTTTCCGACGAGACCTTGCGCCAGAGCTTCGAGCTGAATTTCTTCGCCCATCAGACCGTGGCGCAGGAAGCGGTGCGCATCATGCGCAAGCAGGGCACGGGCGGCGTGCTGCTGTTCAATCTCTCCAAGCAGTCGGTGAACCCCGGCGCGAATTTCGGCCCCTACGGGTTGCCCAAGGCCGCCACCATGCTGCTCATGCGGCAATACGCGCTCGACTACGGTGCCGAGGGTATCCGCTCGAACGGCGTGAACGCCGACCGCGTGCGGAGCGGGCTTCTCACCGACACCATGATCAAGGACCGGGCCAAGGCGCGCGGCGTGTCGGAGGCGGAGTATATGAGCGGCAACCTGCTCCAGGCCGAGGTGACGGCGGCCGACGTGGCCCAGGCCTTCGTGGCGCTGGCGATGGCGCGCAAGACCACGGGACATATCGAGACGGTTGACGGCGGCAATATCGCAGCCGCTCTGCGCTAGGCGCGCCGGAGCGGGGGAGAACGAGTTTGGGCCGGATCCTACGCATCTTCCTCACCGGCGTGCTTGCCCTTCTGCCGGTCGCGGTGACCTTCTTCGTGGTCGCCTGGGTGGGCTCCTTCGTCGCGGGCTTTGCCGGTCGGGGCACCTTTATCGGCGGCCTCATCACCGGACTGGGAAATTCTCTCGGCCTCACCATCGAGCCGACCTCAGGCCTCGCCTATCTACTCGGGCTCGCCATTATTATCGGAATCATTTTCCTGCTCGGCCTTCTCGTCGAATCGGGTTTGCGATCGTTCATCTTCAACGGCCTCGATTGGCTCATCATGCGCATCCCGCTCGTCTCGACGGTCTACGATTTGTCCAAGCGCTTCGTCGCCATGGTCGATCGCGGCGGCGGCGGCGAGGACAGTCTCAAGAGCATGAGCCCGGTATGGTGTTTCTTCGGCGGCGAGGGGAGCGCTGCCGTGCTCGGGCTGATGCCTTCGCCCGAACCTGTCATCATCGGCGAGCACAGCTATCTCGGCCTGCTCGTGCCGTCGGCGCCGGTCCCGTTCGGGGGCGCATTGATCTACGTGCCGTCGGAGTGGGTCAGGCCGGCCGAAGGCGGCGTCGAGCGGCTGATGAACGTCTACGTGTCGATGGGGGTGACGCCGCCGCTTTCGCTCCCCAAACAGGCCAAGCGCGTACTGCCGAACCCCGGGAGCAAGCCGCAGAAAAAGCCGACACCCTGACGGCGCTCCACAGACGGCAGGGATCGCGTTGGTGATGCCGGCCGGCTTTCGCCGGCATGACGGGTCATCCTCGCCTGCAAAAAACCTCAGGTCGCGAAGCGGAAGTGCAGCACGTCGCCGTCTTTGACGACGTAGTCCTTGCCTTCAAGCCTGAGCTTGCCGGCGTCGCGCGCGCCCGCTTCGCCGTCGAGCGCGACGTAATCGTCGTAGGCGATGGTCTCGGCGCGGATGAAGCCCTTCTCGAAATCGGTATGGATGACGGCGGCCGCCTGCGGCGCCCGCGTACCTTGCGGCACGGTCCAGGCGCGCGCCTCTTTCGGCCCGGCGGTGAAATAGGTGATGAGACCGAGCAGCTTGTAGCCCTCGCGGATCAGCCGGTTGAGCCCGGGCTCCGACAACCCGAGCTCGGCGAGATAAGCCTCGCGCTCCGCGGGCGGAAGCTCGGCAAGCTCGGACTCGATCTTGGCCGAGATGACGACAGAGCCCGCGCCCTCGTTCGCCGCTCTGGTGGCAACCAATGTCGAACAGGCGTTGCCGTGCGCCGCCGAAGCCTCATCGACATTGGCGACATAGAGCACCGGTTTTGCCGTAAGGAGCCCGAGCGTGCGGAAGAACGGCAGCTCGTCGTCCGCGACGGGCGCGAGCCGCGCCGGCTTGCCCTCGCGGAGCAGCGGGAGCACGCGCTGGACGAGATCGAATGTTTTCTTCGCCTCCTTGTCCTGGCCGCGCAACTTCTTCTCGAGGATCGGCAGGCGCCGCTCCAAACTTTCGAGATCGGCGAGCATCAGCTCGGTTTCGATCGTGTCGGCGTCGGCGATCGGGTCGATGTAGCCCTCGACATGCACCACATCCTCATCCTCGAAACAGCGCAGCACATAGGCGATGGCGTCCACCTCGCGGATATGGGCGAGAAACTGGTTGCCGAGGCCTTCGCCCTTGGACGCTCCGCGTACCAGCCCGGCGATATCGACAAAGGTGAGCCGCGTCGGCACCACCAGGTTCGACTTGGCGATCGCCGCGAGCCGGTCGAGGCGGGGATCGGGTACCGGGACCTCGCCGACATTCGGCTCGATGGTGCAGAACGGATAGTTGGCGGCCTGGGCCGCCGCGCTCTCGGTCAGCGCGTTGAAGAGCGTGGATTTGCCGACATTCGGCAATCCGACGATGCCGCATTTGAAACCCATGGATCAGTCCGCCTTCACGTGCCGAGCCAGCGGCGGAGCTTTGTCCCCAACGTCTCGTGAGGCGCCGCGCCTGCCTCCGCGGGGCCTTGCGGAATTTCGACCTTCTGCAGCGCATGCGCCACCCG
>DATEMT010000005.1:0-2043 GCA_035275445.1 Methyloceanibacter sp.
GTGGTGAGGTCGCGCCCGTCGATGCGGTGCTTGGTGGAGAGGATGCTCGAGCGGACGACGTCCTTCTCGAGGTCCTTGAAGGCGCTCCCGGCCTTGCCGATGGCGCCGACATCGGCGCCTTCCGGCACGAGAGCGACAACCGCCTTCTCCTTGATCCCCGCCACGCGGTCGCGGCGCTCATGCTTGGCCGCAATCTTGTAGGCTTCGCGGAGATCAGCCTCGGCAATCTTGCGGACCTTTGCCGCAAGCTCTTCGCCGCTGGTATCGACTTTCAGCTCCCACGGCTCTTTCGCCGCGCGCTCGGCGAGCTTGACGATAGCGTCGAGCACCGGCTGGAAGTGCTTCTGGCCGAACATTACGGCGCCAAGCATCACATCCTCGGCGAGTTCCTTTGCTTCCGACTCGACCATCAACACGGCGTCGGCGGTCCCTGCGACCACGAGGTCGAGTGTGCTCTCGCGCATCTCGTCGATCATCGGGTTCAGCGCGTATTTGCCGGCGATATAGCCGACGCGCGCCGCGCTGATCGGGCCCAGGAAGGGAATGCCGGACAACGTGAGCGCGGCAGAGGTCGCGATCATGGCGACGATGTCTGGATCGTTCTCCATGTCGTGGGAGAGCACGGTGGCGACGATCTGCGTCTCGTTGCGGAAGCCGCTGGCGAATAGCGGCCGGATCGGACGGTCGATGAGGCGAGAGGTGAGCGTCTCCTTTTCGGTGGGGCGTCCCTCGCGCTTGAAGTATCCGCCGGGGATCTTGCCCGCGGCGAAGGTCTTTTCCTGGTAGTTCACGGTAAGTGGGAAAAAGTCGATGCCAACCCGCGCCTCTTTGGCTGCCGTAGCGGTGGCGAGCACCGATGTGCCGCCATATTGAGCGAGAACGGCGCCGTCCGCTTGGCGGGCGATGCGTCCGGTCTCGAGCCTGAGCGGTCGGCCCGCCCATTCGATTTCTACGATGTGCTTATGCAGCATGACGATGTCTCATGGAACAGGGAATGGTTGCGCCCGAGCGGGCCCCCTGAAGGCGAGGGCTCGGGTCGATATGTGTGTTGAGGTCCACCGGCACGGCGGTGAGCGTCTCGCATCACCGGCGAATGCCTAGGCGGTTGATGAGCTTCTGATACCGGCCCTCGTCCGTCGCCTTGACGTAGTCGAGCAACCGGCGCCGCTGGCTAACCATTTTCAACAGCCCACGCCGTGAATGGTTGTCCTTGTTATGCGTCTTGAAGTGGTCGGTAAGATTGGTGATCCGTTCGGTCAGGATCGCCACTTGCACTTCAGGTGACCCGGTATCTCCGGGCTTGGTGGCATAGTCTTGGATAAGCTCTTGCTTGCGCAAAGCGCTGATCGACATCGGATGTCTCCTGAATTTGGGCGACGCCTAACCCGGCAGATTAAAGACTCGGGTAGGGCGCAATTCGCCTTGGCTGACCTCACCAACCGCCACGAGCGAACCTCGTGACGTGGCGTAAACTGGCCCTTTGAGAATTGGAGCATCCCGGCCTCTTAACAGCACGGGTTGGCCTCTCTTGAGCCTGGCCGCGTCCTGCCCGCTGATGGCGAGCGCCGGGATGTCGTCCAGCGCCGTCTCCACGGGCTGCAAAACGCCTAAAAGCGCCTCGCGGCCGGCGGCACTATGTCCTAACTCCTCCAGCTTTGCCAGGGAAATTGCGGCCTCTTCGGCAAAGGGCCCGACCCTCGTTCGGCGCAATTTCGTGACATGGGCGACGCCGCCGAGCGCCACCCCAAGGTCGCGGGCGAGGGCCCGCACATAGGTGCCCTTGCCGCATCGCGCCTCGATGACGCAATGGTCGGCGTCCGGCATGCCGGTAAGCTCGAGGCTCTCGATTAGCGCGGGCCGGGCGGCAAGCTCGAACTCCTGGTCTTCCCTGGCGAGGTCGTAGGCCCTGGCGCCTGCCACCTTCAGCGCCGAATAGCGCGGTGGCACCTGACTGATCTCGCCGACAAAGCTGGGCAGCGCCGCCTCGATCTCAGCCCGAGACGGGCGCCGGTCGCTCGTCGCTATCACCGTGCCATCGGAATC
>DATEMT010000006.1:0-9905 GCA_035275445.1 Methyloceanibacter sp.
AGCCTGCAAAAAGGCGGCCCCGGCGAATGGATCAAGGCCAAGAGCTACGACACATTCGGACCGCTCGGGCCCTGGCTCGTGACCAAGGACGAAATCCCCGACCCGCAAAAGCTCGATCTTGCGCTCGATCTCAACGGCCAGCGCATGCAGACCGGATCGACCGCGACGATGATCTTCGGCGTCGCCGCGCTCGTAAGCTATATCAGCACATACATGACGCTGATGCCGGGCGACGTCATCACCACGGGCACGCCACCCGGGGTCGGCATGGCGCGGAACCCGCGTGTGTTCCTGAAGCCCGGCGACGAGATCAACGCGAGCGTCTCGGGCCTCGGCGAGCAGCGCTTCAAGATCGTTGCCGAGGGGTAAAGGCGTCTTTCATCGCTTCGAGCCGCGCGGCCAGAGCGCGTGGAAGTGATGCACCGGCCCGCTGCCCTTGCCGATGCGAAGCCGATCCGCCGCTTGCAGCGCCGCCGTGACATAGGCTTTCGCGGTGACGACGGCCTCGCGGAGCGAGGCCCCTTTGGCAAGCTCGGCGGCGATGGCCGACGACAAGGTGCAGCCGGTGCCATGCGTGTTGCTTGTCTTCACGCGCGGCGCCTCGAGGCGGAGCTCTCCTTCCGCATCGATCAGGATATCGATGGCCGTCTCGCCCGTGCCGTGACCGCCTTTGACCAGCGCCGCGCCCGCGCCTTGCCGCCGAAGCGCCTCGGCCTGTGCCGACATTTCGCGCTCATCGCGTGCTTGAGCGTCACCGAGAAGCTTGGCCGCCTCGGGCAAGTTCGGTGTAACCAGGCTCGCCCGCGGCATGAGCACGGCGCGAAGCGTCTCGACCGCGTCCTCATCGAGAAGCGGGTCGCCCGAGGCCGCGACCATGACCGGATCGAGCACGACGGGCACATCACGAAAGCGTCCGAGCCCTTCGGCCACAGCCTCGATGAGCGCAGCCGTCGCCAGCATGCCGATCTTGATTGCGCCGACATCGAGGTCGCGCGCCACCGCCTCGATCTGCTTGAGGATGAAATCGGGGGGCACGGCATGCACCGCTTCGACGCCTCGCGTGTTCTGCGCGGTGAGCGCGGTGACGGCGCTCGCGCCATAGACGCCGAGCGCCGAGAAGGTCTTGAGGTCGGCTTGGATGCCGGCGCCTCCGGAGGAGTCCGAGCCGGCGATGGTGAGCGCGATCGCGGTCATGGCCCTGTCTTAGCCGCGGCGGCGCGAAAAGGCGAGCAAACCGATTCAACCGATCGAGGCAAGGCCGGGAAAAGTTTCGAGGATCCAGACCGAGATCAGCGTCATGGAGTCGGTGAGGAAGAGAATCCCGGTCAGCACGAGAAATGCGCCGAGCACCTTCTCGATCGTCCCGAGATGGCGGCGGAAGCGACCCATCGCCTTCAGGAACGGCTTGATGGCGATGGCGGCGAGGATGAAGGGAATGCCGAGCCCGAGCGAATAGACGAGGAGCAGGCCGACCCCTTGGCGCACCGAATCTTCGCCGGCCGCGACGGCGAGAATCGCGCCGAGGACCGGCCCGATACACGGGGTCCAGCCGAAGGCGAAGGCAAGGCCGATGACATAGGCGCCGACGAGCCCGGCAGGCCGCGCGTCGGCGTGATAGCGCGCCTCGCGGTGCAGGATGGGAATGTGGATGACGCCGAGGAAGTGCAAGCCGGCGACGACGATGATCGCGCCCGCGAGCTTGCTGAGAAGGGGAAGATTGGCGGCGAGCACTTGGCCTGCGCCGGTCGCGGTCGCGCCGAGGATGACGAACACGGTGGTGAAGCCGAGCACGAAGGCGACCGACGACAGCACGACCGTCGAGTAGACATGCGACGGCGTCTCGTCCTCGCCGGCGAGCTGGTCGAAGGTCGTCCCGCCGAGGAAACAGAGATAGGGCGGGACGAGCGGCAGCACGCAGGGCGAGAGAAAGCTCAACACCCCGGCAATCAGCGCGCCGACATAGGTCACGTCCACGGCAGTCCTCCTCAAGCCATCGAGCCCATGCTCTTATCACGAAGAGGTACGGGTCAGCGCCAGTTTGCGGGGATCACTTTAGCGTCAATTCGCGCGTCAGCTCGCGGACGTTACGCCGCGGCGGCGCGGGCGCGCGCGGCGGCGGTGCGGATGGCGGCGATATTCTCGGCATAGTTGCCGCCCTTGAACACCCCCGAACCCGCGACCATCACGTTCGCGCCTGCGGCGGCGACGCGCGCGGCGGTCTCGGGAACGATGCCGCCATCGACTTCGATGTGAATGGGGCGGGCGCCGATCATCTTGCGGATCGCCGCGATCTTGTCGATTTGGCTCGGCAGGAAGGCTTGGCCGCCGAAGCCGGGATTGACCGTCATCACAAGCACGAGGTCGATCTTGTCGAGCACATACGCGATCGCGCTCTCAGGGGTGGAGGGCGTGATGCTGACGCCCGCCTTCTTGCCGAAACTCTTGATGAGCTGAAGCGAGCGGTCGAGATGGGGGCCGGCCTCGGCATGAACGGTGATGAGGTCGGAGCCCGCCTTGGCGAAGGCCTCGATGAAGGGATCGCAGGGTGCGATCATCAGATGCACGTCGAAGAGCTTGTCAGAGTGCGGACGGAGGGCCTTCACCACGTCGGGCCCGATGGTGATGTTGGGCACGAAGTGGCCGTCCATGACATCGACATGGATCCAGTCGCAGCCGGCGCGGTCGATGGCCTTCACCTCTTCGCCGAGCGTGGCGAAATCGGCCGAGAGGATCGACGGCGCGATGATGATGTCCTTGGCCATGGGGTCTTGCCCGCTCCTCCTGGTCACGCTCATGGCCTGAGCCCTTTCCTTATGTCATTTCCGCGCGCTCCCGGGCAATGAAGCAGGGAGCATTCCGGCGCGGCCTCGCGATCGATGGTTACTCGATTCCCCTATCCGCTGAAACGCTTTCCTTTGTCAGTTCCGTCACCCCGGCGAAAGCCGGGGTGACGGAGCAGAAAGCACTGAGCTGGCGGCCCTGGATTCCGGCTTGCGCCGGAATGACGTCAGCGGCGGGCGTCGTTCCTTGCCAGCGCCGCGACCCCTGGCAGAGCATGGCCGCCGAGCCATTCGAGAAAGGCGCCGCCGGCGGTCGAGATGTAGCTGAAGCCGGACGCCGCGCCCGCCTCCTTCAGCGCCCGCACCGTATCGCCGCCGCCCGCCACGCTCACGAGCTTGCCGTCCTTGGTCAGGCGCGCCACCTCGGCCGCGAGCGCGAACGTGCCCTCGCCGAAAGGCGGCGTCTCGAAGGCGCCGAGGGGACCGTTCCACAGCACCGTGCGGACGGTCGCGAGACGCGCTTTGAGCGCGGCCACGCTCTCGGGGCCGAAATCGAGAATGAGCGCGCCGTCAGGCACGTCCATGACCGGGCAGACCCGCCACGTCACGCCTTCTTTCAGCGCGTCCGCGATCACGACATCCTTCGGCAAGACAACCTCGCAGCCGCTGCCTGCGGCCTGCGCCATGATCTCCTTGGCAGTCCCGACGAAATCGGGCTCGGCGAGCGATGCGCCGATCTTGGTCCCTTGCGCGAGAAGGAAGGTGTTGGCCATGCCCCCGCCGACGACAAGCACGTCCATGCGCGTGACGAGATGCGTCAGCACTTCGATCTTGGTCGAGACCTTGGCCCCGCCGACAATGCCCATCACCGGCCGCTCGGGATTCTCGAGCGCGCGGCCAAGCGCTGCGATCTCGGCCATCATCAAGAGACCGGCATGGGCGGGAAGAAGATCGGCGATGGCATCGACCGAGGCATGCGCCCTGTGGGCGGTGGAGAAGGCGTCGTTGACGTAGATATCGCCGTGCTCGGCGAGCCGCTTGGCGAAGACGGGGTCGTTCTTTTCCTCGCCGGGATAGAAGCGCAGGTTCTCGAGCACGGCGATCTCGCCGGGTTTCAGCGTCGCCAAGTTGCGCCTTGGTTCCTCGCCGACACAGTCGCCGATGAAATGCACCTTCCGTCCCGGCATGAGCTCGCGCATCTTCATCGCGACGGGCCGCAAGGACGTGTCGGAAGACGGCCCTTCCTTGGGGCGGCCGAGATGCGACAGGACGATGACTTTGGCGCCGGCAGCAGCGAGACGGGCGATGGTCGGCAGCACGCGTTCGAGCCGGGTCGCATCGGCAACGGCGCCGTCCTCGATCGGCACATTGAAATCGACGCGGACGAGCACGCGTTTGCCCCGCACGTCGATGCCCTCGACGGTTTTGATGCGGGAAAGGTCGAGACTCGAATCGAGGCCGGCGCCCGGCTTTGCAGCCGGGACCCGCTTTGCCTCGTTCATATGAGCCGCCCCATCGCAGCCGCCGTGTCGCTCATGCGGTTGGAGAAGCCCCACTCGTTGTCGTACCAGGCGACGACGCGGCAGAACGTCTCGTCCACCACATGCGTGCCGGTGAGATCGAAGATCGAGCTCAACGGATCGTGGTTGAAGTCGCTGGAAACGAGCGGCTTGGCGTTCGCGCCGAGAATGCCCTTGAGCGGGCCGTTGGCCGCCTTGATCACCGCCTGATTGATCTCCTCGGCGGTGGTTGGACGCGCCGATTGGAAGGTCAGGTCGACGAGGCTGACATTCGGCACCGGCACCCTGATCGAGGCACCGTCGAGCTTGCCCTTGAGCTCGGGCAGGACGAGGCCGACGGCCTTGGCCGCGCCGGTCGAGCTCGGGATCAGGTTGATGGCGCTGGCGCGGGCGCGATAGGGATCCTTGTGCAGCGTGTCCACCACGCGCTGGTCGCCGGTATAGGCATGCACCGTCGTCATATAACCGTGCTTGATGCCGATGGCCTGGTTCAGGACCTTCGCCACAGGCGCAAGGCAGTTGGTGGTGCAAGAGGCGTTGGAAACGACGTGATGCTCCTGGGTAAGCTGGTCGTGATTGACGCCGTAGACGACGGTGAGGTCGGCGTCGGTGCACGGCGCCGAGACGAGCACGCGTTTTGCGCCGGCGGCGAGATGCTTGGCGGCGCCGTCGCGCTCGGTGAAGCGCCCCGTGCACTCCATCACGATATCGACGTCGAGGTCGCGCCAGGGAAGCTTCTCGGGAACCGATTGCGACAGGACCGCGACGTCCTGGCCGTCGGTCTTAAGGCGCCCGTCAGCAACCTCGATCTTGCCGTTGTAGCGCCCATGCACGCTGTCGAACTGAAGCAGATGGGCGTTCATCTCGGCCGAGCCGAGATCGTTGATGGCAACGAAATCGAGATCCTTGCGGCCGGATTCGAGATAGGCCCGGAACGTGAGCCGGCCGATCCGGCCAAATCCGTTAATGGCTACGCGCTTATTTGACATCCTCTCGACTACCTCTTCGAAACCAACTTCCGGGCCGCGGCGGCGACCGCTTCGGCAGTAATGCCGAAATGCTTATATAGGTGTTGCGCCGGCGCCGAAGCGCCAAATCCCTCCATGCCGACGAAGGCGCCGTCAGGCCCGAGCCATTGCGACCAGCCGAACGGCACCGCCGCCTCGACCGCGACGCGCGGGCTCGCGCCCAGCACCTCATCCCGATAGGACGCGCTTTGCGCCGCGAACAGCTCGGAGCACGGCATCGACACGACGGCGGCAGCGACCCCCTCGACTTCGAGCGCCTTGGCGGCAGCGACCGCGAGCGCGAGTTCGGAGCCGGTGCCGATCAGCGTCACGTCGCGCGCACCCTTGGGCTCGATCAGCACATAGGCGCCCTTGGCCGAGAGATTCTCGTCGCTCGGGCGGTCGCGGAGCTGCGGCACGCCCTGGCGGGTCAGAGCGAGAACGGTCGGCGTCGTCTTGGTCAGAAGCGCGATCTCCCAGCATTCGGCGCACTCTACCGAGTCGGCCGGGCGCATCACGTTGAGATTGGGAATGGCGCGAAGCGCGGCCAAATGCTCGACCGGTTGATGGGTGGGGCCGTCCTCGCCGAGGCCGATCGAATCGTGGGTCATCACATAGACGACCCGCTGCTGCATCAGCGCCGAGAGGCGGATCGACGGGCGGCAATAATCGGTGAAGACGAGGAAGGTGCCGCCGTAAGGCACGATCCCGCCATGCAGCGCCATCCCGTTCATCGCCGCGGCCATGGCGTGCTCGCGTACGCCGTAATGGATGTAGTTGCCGGCAAAGTCGCCGGGCTTGACCACGTTATGGAGCTTGGTGAGCGTGCCGTTCGATCCGGTGAGGTCGGCGGAGCCGCCGATCAGGCCGGGGACCACCGGCAACAGCTTCTCCAGCACCTTCTGCGAGGATTGCCGCGTCGCGAGCTTGGCCGCTTCCTTGACGAAGTCCGACTTGACCGCGGCCACAGCGCCCGCGATTGCGGTTTTGACGTGCCCCTCGATGGGATCGGTCAACGTGGCGCGGGCCTGAGCATCGAGCCGCTTGGCGGCGGCGCTCCAGGCCTCGTAGGCGGTACGGTGGCGCGCGCCTGCGGCGCGCCAGTTGGCGAGGATCGGCTGCGGAATTTCGAACGGTTGATGCCGCCAGCCGAGCTTCTCGCGCGCGCCTTTGACCTCCTCTTCGCCGAGCGGCGCGCCGTGGGTCGCGGCCGTGCCCGCTTTGCTCGGCGCGCCGTAGCCGATGACGGTGCGGCAGGCGATGAGCGAGGGCCGGTCGGTGACCTGCCTGGCGTTTTCGATGGCAAGGGCGACCGCTTCGGGGTCGTGACCGTCAACGCGGGCGGTGTGCCAGTGCGAGGCCTTGAACCGCTCGATCTGATCGTCGGACACCGAAAGGCTGGTGGGGCCGTCGATCGATATTTGGTTGTCGTCGAAAAGGACGATGAGCCGGCCAAGCTTGAGGTGACCGGCGAGCGAGATCGCCTCGTGGCTGATGCCCTCCATCAAGCAGCCGTCGCCGGCGAGGCAGTAAGTGTAGTGATCGACGAGCGCATCGCCATGGCGGCTGTTGAGCAGCCGTTCGGCAAGCGCCATGCCGACGGCGTTGCCGATGCCCTGCCCGAGCGGACCGGTGGTGGTCTCGATGCCGGGCGCATGACCGTATTCCGGATGGCCCGCGGTCCGCGAGTGGAGCTGGCGAAAGTTCTTAAGCTCCTCGAGGTCCATCTCCGGGTAGCCGGTGAGATACAGCAGCGCATAGAGCAGCATCGAGCCGTGGCCGGCCGAGAGCACAAAGCGGTCGCGGTCGGGCCAATCGGGATGGGCAGCGTCGAACTTGAGAAAGCGTGTGAACAGGACCGTGGCCGCGTCGGCCATGCCCATGGGCATGCCGGGATGGCCCGAATCGGCTTTTTGCACCGCATCCATGGCGAGCGCCCTGATGACGTTGGCCATGTCGCGATGGGACACTTCCGGTTGTGCCCCCTCGCCTTGCGCCAGGATCGGGGTGGCCGAAATCTGCGAATTTTCGTTCAAGGCGAGCTCTCGGGTAGCGACTTGGCGGCAGCGACGAACAGGTTTTACGACAGATACATATAGAGAGCCCGCTTACGAAGAAACTGGTTCTTGGCGATTATCAGCAACCGATCTGCGCAGGCACGCCGCGCCCCGCGGCCGGCTGCGTGCGGCGACCTCGACCCGGACGGCGAGCAAGGCTATTGACCCGGTGTCGCCCCAACCGGCTTGGATTTTTTTGACGTGGATTCCGTGGCCTTGGCGCCGGCGGGGGCGGCCGGAACGGCCTTCGTCGTGACGCGGATTGCGAACAGCCGCCACAGGCCCTCGACGGCCCGATACACGATCAAGGTTTGATAAATCAAACGACGTTCAGGGTTGCTTCTGCGCCGGCGCCTTCTTTGTAACCGAAGCGTTCGGTGACTGGACGGGTGCAGGCTGCGGCTCAATGGCGACGGGCTGAGCCGGACTGGTTCCAACCGAGATGCCATACAATCGCCACTGCGCCTCCACCGACTGAAACAGAAAATCAAAGTTCACGCGAAAGGGGTGAGTCGGGAAAAAACCGGTTACGCGCAACATGCCCTCTTGGTTGATCATGGGCTTGCTCAACAGTTTGGGTTTGAGGAGCAAAATTGCGGACATATCAATGTTCCGTTGGCGTAGGTCGGCGAAAATCTCTGCAAGCTTGGCCGTACTATTGCCAACCTGGAAATCCGGGGAGCCCAATTCGCGGAACACCGTGTAGTTGCTGGTTGCGTTGGCCTGGTTGAGCGCTATCAACGTCGTCTGGATCAGCATCACAACGCCATTGTCATCGGGCACGGCAGGCGTCGGTGGCCGCTGCGGAGGCGTTTGGGGCTCTTGGTGCTGCGGCTGTTGCTGCCCCTGCGCGTAAAGAGGTGAGGGGTGAGTGGTAAGCGCTGCCCCACAAGCCAGCACTGCTGCGATAACTGGGCGAAGAAGACTGTCGTTCATCTAGCGCTATGCGCCGCGCAGGCCAGGTTGAAACGCCATGCGAACAAACTCTGCAGGCCCTAATTGACGAAGTGTCTTATCACGCGGCCGCTAAGAGGTAACAACAAAAACGAGGGCGGCCCGCTGTAGTCGGGCCGCCCATTGCAGTTGAATCCTCTGATTTGACGAATAGCGCAGGCTAGCGGGCGCCCCAAGTCCATTGCCCGCCGACGCGACCGCCGACCGCATCGTCGCCGTTAACGCCTACGCCGAGACCTCCGGTAAGCGCCAAGCGGCTTGTCACTCCCTGATAGACCACGCCCGTCACGCCGCCGCCAATCGCGCTCGATCCCTCAAAGCCACCCCAATTGAGAGAGAGACCGAAGCGCTCCGCGCCGGTCAAGTCCGGCCCGACCGCCGACAAAGCGACGGCAACGCCCGACTCGACGGTGTTGATATCTTTTCTAAGGCGCTGGTCCTGCGCGCGGAGCCGATCGAGCTCCTGGAATACGCTGCCACCGTCCGATGCCAGATTCCCAGCCGCGTCCGTCGTGACGATCTCCAACGGCCCCGACTGCCTCTCCTTGCTCAAGCCGGACGTGATGCCAGCCGCTTTGTAGGTCTCACTTGAAGTGCCCATGACGAACTGGTTGGGCAAGGAGGCGACTGCGTCGGCACCGAGAGCCGTACTATGATCGGCGGTGACCGAAGAATTGGCACCAATCGCCGTATCATTCACTCCATTGGTGGAGGCTCCGTTGCCAATCGCCGTCGTCTGCGTTCCTACCGCGGAAGCGCCCACTCCGAATGCGCTGTTTCCACTGCCTGAGGTAAAGCTCCCGTTGCCGACAGAAGAATTGCCGACCTGACCGGTGCCGGCGCCGCCAAGCGCCTGCGCGCCCTGACCGATTGCGGTGTTGTTGGCGCCGCTTGCGGTTGAGTTTTGGCCGATAGCGGTGTTGGCAAGGCCATGCGCTTCTGCGCTTTGTCCGAAGGCACTGTTAGCAGTGGTTCCGTCTGCAGCACTCCCCTGGCCCACAGCGGTAGACAGTTCACCATGCGCTTGGGCGGTCCCGCCGACTGCGGTGTTCTGCTGGGCATCACTACCGCTGGCGTTTGCCCCGAATCCGATAGCGGTGGCTTGAGTCCCGTTTGCCTGGGCGCCCGCGCCGACGGCAGTTGCCTGGGTGACCGAAGCCTGTGAATTTTGCCCGCAAGCGAGGCTGTCAGTACCAAATGCCGTACCCGTTGGTGCGGCAGGGTTAAGCGTACATACCGCGGGGCCTGCCGCAACAGCGCTCCCTGTCATCGCCGCCACATTGACGGCGGCAACAAGCGCGACGGCCGCGCCCGCGAGCACGGAGTAATAGCGGTGGTTGTGTGGATGTAGCATGGTTGCCCCCTTGTTACGAAATACTGGGGAGGGCCCAAATCAAGGCATGCCGCCTTGCAGTCCCCGGCCCCCCGGCACAAGCGTGCTGCTGCACTCTTATCCCTTCTCGCAACACTTGTCTGTTGCCGGCCCGCAACTGCGACGGAGAAAATAGAACGGCGCGAGGAACACGCTGAAAAACCCGTCCCAGCAGGCGATTGCGGCTAATAGGCGCGGACGCCCATCGCCGCTTT
>DATEMT010000007.1:0-7323 GCA_035275445.1 Methyloceanibacter sp.
CTTGACGAGGCGCGCGATCGCCGACGCCGCCGGCGGCGCAACAAGAAACACGGCACCCGCGTTGCGCAGGATGCCCGCCTGCCGATTGAGATGCTCCTCGAGTTGGGACGGCCGCGCCGGCGGGTAGATCGGCACCGGCACCCCGCCGGCATAGAGCACACCGAAAAACGCCGCGAAGAAGTCAAAACCGGTGGCCAGCATGATCGCGACCCGCTCGCCCGGCTCGAGACCGGCGCGGACCAAGGCCAGCGCGGCGACGCGCGAGCGTTCCGCAAGCTCGCGATAGGTCAGCGTTGTCTCGGCGCCGATATCCTGCCACAGCGTGACGTGAACCCGATCGCCGTGTTCGCGCACATGCCAGTCGAGCACCTCGGTGAGGGTGGAGAGGTGCGAAGGCGCCGGCTCGACTGCCTTCTCTTGCACCGGATCGGAGCGAGCAAGGTCGAGGGAGGGGAGGATCGGCGCGCCGGCGAGCGCCGGGACCACGTCTTCGAGGGTCTCCGCCTCGCCCAACAGGGCGTCGGGCACCCGCACCGAAAAGGCGCGCTCGACCCGGAGCAGAAGCTCGGCACGCGTAAGGCTGTCGAAGCCCCAGTCGCGTTCGAGCGAGCCCGTCAACCCGCCAATGCGCGGGCGCTCCGGGTTGAGCTCGCGCGCAAGCTCGGTCGCGATCGCGACGAGCGAGAGCCCTATCTGTTCGCGGGTCTTTTGGTCGGAAGACACTTGCATCGTCCGGAGCTCGGTTCCCCGTCACCCTTATAGACCCGGGCGTTTCCCCCTTCGAGCGGTGCCAGCGCTCTTTTCGAGGACAGTCTAAATCGTCGGGCGCACAATTGCCGGCGCGGCTCCCGTGCTAAGCTTCTCCCATGCGAATATCCGGTTTCTGGCGCCGCGCCCTCATTGTCGTTGCCGCCATTTGGATCGTGATCGGCGGCAGCTTCGGCTGGAACCACGCCTATGACAATGTCGATACCAAGTTCAAGCAATGCGTCACCGCCATGAAATCGGCGGCCGATTTGCAGGCCTGCCGCGATGCGCGGAACGGCGCGCTTGCCGTGCCGCGGGGCGTGGCGGCCGCGATCATCGCCTTCGGCCCGCTTCTCGTGTTGTGGCTCGCATTCTACGCGCTGCGCCGGCTCGGCCGGTGGGCCAAGCGCGGCGCCCCGGCCCCCGCACCCCTCGACGGCGAGCCTGGCGCGGGCTGAAGCCGCGCGTGCTATGCTGATCGCGCGGGAGGGCGGCGATGACCGAGAAAGCCGATACGGAAGCGAAGCAGGGCTTGCACAATAAGGTCCGCGATCTTGGCGGCGCGGTGCGCGACATCGGCGGCGCGGCCTTGCGCGAGAGCTTGAGTTGGAGCGCCTATCAGTGGACCGTGCTTGCGCTCCTTACCGCGATCTTCCTGCTCGTCGCTCTCTCTTACGGCGGCATCAGGGCCGAGCTTGCCGCGCTGAAGGCGAACGGCGGCGGCGCGGGGGCGACGATGCCCGCCGAATCCGATTTGAGCAAGCGCATGTCGGAGCTCGAATCGAGCCTCGGCCAGGCGCTCACCGAGATCAAGTCGGGGCTTGCGGTCGATCTTGCCGCAATCGGCGCCAAGCTCGATGCGCTCGGCCGGTCACCGAAGGCCGCCGCCCCGGCCCCGGCGCCCAAGCCCGCGCCGAAACCGAAGCCGCAATAGCCGAGCTCTTCGCTATTCCGCCGCGACAGAAGACGCCACGCTCGGTGAACCAGCGGAATGAGACCCCGGTTTCGCTGAGCTATTTGCACCCGCCTTGGTCTCCGCGAGTGGATCCTCGGAGCGGTGCGACGATCCTTCGAAAGAGGCACCCTGCTCGATGGCAAGACTCTGGTAGAAGACGTCGCCTTCCACTACGGATTGCCCCTGGAGCGTAACGCGCACGCCCCGGACCGATCCGACAATGTGGCCGCGCACAACCACATCCTCGGCCGCAACACTACCGCTCACCTTCGACGTGTCGCCGAGCAGAAGCGAACCGCAACGTATGTCGCCCTCAATCTCGCCGTCGACTTGGAGCTCGCCTTTAGAGGTGATGTTGCCTCTGATCGTCAGGTCCTCGCCGATAATTGACGGGACCATCTTGCTCGCACTTGGGCCGAGGCTCTTGGAAGCATAGGTTGCCGGTCGCTCGGTGAAGGGCGTCTTCGCATCGCCGGCGCCTCCACCCAATTTGGACTCCGTGAACGGCGTCTTCGCATCGCCGGAGCCCACACTCAATTTGGTGATTTTTTCGCCCGATTCGGGCTTCGTCGTGAACATGCAGGTACCTCCATCGCAAAAACTGAGATGCAGCTTCCGGCAACTCACCGGCGCCAGGTACGCAACGTACGCCACGCTTAGCCACTAACAGGCACTGTCGCGGAGCTTCCCGTATAGGGCCAACCCCGCTCTGCCAAGGACGATATCGCCTCGTCTTGTTTTCTTCAACCTCCTGCCACTTTCACGCGCCCAAGTTGCGGCATTTGGCTCTGCACACGCTCGCGCGGCATGACCGATCAACCTTGCTTAAGTGGGCAGATAAATCTGGTCGAAAGTCTGAGCTAATGTCGAAAAGAGCTCAAAAGCTGACTAAGGCCTCCGACCTCACCAAATCTTTGTGTCGAACTATTGCTGCGGTTCGGGAAGAACCAATTTGTTACAAAAATCTCATCTCAACGGCTCGTATCGCGCGCTACAAATCAGCAGTGGGCGCTACCGATGAACGAGCTGGTAACATCTGAGAAGGTGAAAGCCGACATCGAGGCCGTTCTCGGGCTCGGTGGACGACAGTCAGCCTTGAAGCGCTGGCGTGTCCCAGCGGTCACCGCGGTTATAAGCGCGGGGGTGCTGGCCTACCTGCTATTCGGAATGGGCGGCAGCAAGAGCGGCGTGAGTTATGTCACGGCGCCTGTGACCAAGAGCGATCTCACTGTCACGGTCACCGCGACCGGCGCCGTGCAGCCGACGAATGAAGTCCAAGTTTCCAGCGAACTCTCCGGCATCGTTCGCACCGTGTTGGTTGACTACAACAGCAAGGTGAAGACGGGCGAGACTCTTGCCGTGCTCGACACCGACAAATTGAAATCTGCCGTAGACAGCTCAAAGGCGAAGCTCGCGGCTGCCAAGGCCAAGGTGGCGGAAACCGAGGCGACCGTGCTCGAAACCAAACTCGAGCGCGAACGCAAGCAGATGCTCGTCACCAGAAAGGTCGGCTCTGAG
The DNA here is from genome assembly GCA_035275445.1 of Methyloceanibacter sp. Lineage (GTDB taxonomy): Bacteria > Pseudomonadota > Alphaproteobacteria > Rhizobiales > Methyloligellaceae > Methyloceanibacter. The sequence continues at coordinate 3,221 of DATEMT010000007.1, forward strand.
CAACAGCTCGACACCGCCGAGGCTGCCTTCCAACGGGCGCTCGCCGGTCTCGAAACCGCCAAGGCGGAGGTCGAGGCCGCCGCCGCCGATCTCGCATTGAACGACACCAATCTTCAGAAAGCGGACATTGTTTCGCCGATCACCGGCGTCGTGCTGAGCCGCAATGTCGAGCCGGGACAGACGGTTGCCTCCTCGCTCCAGGCGCCGATTCTTTTCACCATCGCCGAGGACCTCACCAAAATGGAGGTCCAAGTCGATATCGATGAGGCCGATGTCGGGAACGTCAAGGAAGGGCAAACGGCGACCTTCTCCGTCGATGCTTATCCCGACAGGAAATTTACCGCCGCGATCCGAGAGCTTCGCTTCGGCTCCGAGGTGGTGCAGGGCGTAGTCACATACAAAGCCGTGTTGACCGCCGACAATTCCGATTTACTTCTTCGTCCCGGCATGACGGCGACCGCCGAGATCGTGGCTCAGCACCTCAAAGATGCGCTCACGGTGCCGAACGAGGCATTGCGCTTCGCGCCCGCTTCCGACAAAGCGCGTATCGACAACCGAAACTTCCTGCAGAAATTGATACCGGGCCCGCCCCGCTTGAGAAGGCCGGCCGTGCAGCAGGCTGCCGATGAACCCGGCCGCACGCTTTGGATTCTTGCAGATGGCGTGTCCAAGAAAGTCAGTGTCACCGTGGGACCGAGCGACGGCAAGCGCACGCAAATTCTTGCTGGCGACATCGCTCTCGGCCAGGACGTGATCGTCGACTCCGAAACGGGCAAATGACCGCGAATGGCACGGCAACATCATTCGCCCGAGCGCGCCTCTCGACCACCCCCGCTCATCGAATTTCGCAACCTGACAAAGCTCTATGGACGTGGAGAGGCCCTTGTCCACGCGCTTGACGGCATCAATCTTTGCGTCGAGCAGGGCGAGTTCGTTGCTGTCATGGGGGCTTCGGGCTCCGGCAAGTCGACAACCATGAACATCGTCGGCTGCTTGGATCAACCGACGGCCGGCAGTTTTCTCTTCAACGGAGTCGCGGTCGGCGGTCTTGACCGCAAGCAGCGTGCACGACTGCGCAGGAACTACCTCGGCTTCGTTTTTCAGGGCTTCAACCTGCTCGCCCGGACCACCGCGCTCGAGAATGTCGAACTGCCGTTGATCTACCGTGGCGTGGGATCGAGAGAACGTCGTGAGCTCGCGCTCGAGGCCCTCGACCAGGTCGGGCTGGTGACGCGCGCTCACCACACGCCAAGCGAGCTCTCCGGCGGCCAGCAACAGCGCGTCGCCATCGCCCGCGCAATCGTGACCAAGCCCCTCTTGCTGCTCGCCGACGAACCGACAGGCAATCTCGACACCAAAACGAGCCACGAGATCATGGACCTTATCGTGCGACTCAATCGCGAGCAGGCAATCACCGTCCTGATGGTGACGCACGAGCCCGATATGGCCGAATACGCGGCGCGCGTGGTTCATTTTGTCGATGGCAGGATTGCGAGCGACGCGCCGAGCAAGGAAGCTGCGTGATGCTGTTGGAGACGCTCAAGCTCGCGGCGCAGGCCATTCACAGGAATGCCTTGCGTTCGTTTCTCACCCTGCTCGGCATCGTGATCGGAGTCGCGGCCGTCATATCGATGGTCACGATCGGCAACGGCACGACTGAGAAGGTGAAGGAAGAGATGGCGAGGCTCGGGTCGAATGCGCTCTTCATCCGTCCCGGTCAGTTCGGTCCCGGCCGGTCGAGCGCGACGGCAAAACCCTTCAACGTGCGAGACATCGCTGCAATGCGCGCTCAGCTTCGCGGCTTACGCGCGGTTGCGCCAATGGGGCAAAAGACCGCCATGGTGATCTACGGCACCGAAAGTCGCAGCAGCGGCATTGTCGGCACGGACGAGAACTACGCCATTGTCCAGGATTGGGATTTCGCCGAGGGACGCAACTTTCTCGACAGCGAGGTCAGAGCCGGTCGCGCCGTTTGCATTATCGGCGAGACCGTCCATAGCAAGCTCTTCGGTTCGAGCGCGGCCGTCGGTAAACGCCTGCGCGTCGCCAATGTTTCATGCGACGTCGTCGGAGTGCTTTCCTCGAAGGGCGAGTCAAGCTTTGGATCCGACAGAGACGATGTGGTCCTAATGCCGTTGCGCGTGTTCCATAGACGCATCGCCGGCAATGCCGACGTCAACCTCATCAACGTGGCTGCAAACGATGGCATCGACACATCAAAAGTACAGAGCGACATCGAATTGCTTTTGCGCGAGCGCCGCGGAATCACGGCGGGCGAGGCCGACGATTTCAACGTGGCTGACCTGCGGCAAATCGCCGAGACCCAGATGGCGACGACGTCGGTGCTTACCGGGCTGCTCGGCGCCGTAGCCGGCGTGAGTTTGCTCGTCGGCGGCATCGGCATCATGAATATCATGCTGGTGTCGGTGACCGAGCGCACGCGTGAGATCGGTATTCGTCTCGCCATCGGCGCCGAGGAATCTCAGGTGCTGATGCAGTTCCTGGTGGAGGCGGTGGTGCTGTCTCTGTTCGGTGGAACCATCGGTGTGGCGCTGGGAGTCATGCTCGCGGCCATCACGTCGATCAGCATGAATGTCCCCTTCACCCTGAGTCCTTTCATAGTGATGCTCGCCTTCGGATTTTCGGCACTGATCGGAATCGTGTTCGGTTATCTCCCCGCACGTCGTGCCGCTCAGCTCGACCCTATTGAGGCGCTCCGCCACGAATGAATGTTGGCGCTTCTCATGGCCTGGGAATTACCGGGCCAGCGCAAATCGCGCTATTCACCAGTCCTTTTGTCGGTGAGAGCGCTGGGTGACTGATGCCGTTTGGCCACACCCGCCCGCGAACGTTGTTGCGGATCGATCTACAGCATTGGCGACTCACGGTTTTTGCCCTCTAATGCTGTCCTGAGGGAGACCGCCATGATTCAGTGGAAGACGAGTACATCGATGATCGCGCTCATTGGCGCGATGGTCTCGATGCCCGTGATGATTTCGACGCCGGCAATGGCGACGGATCTTTACGACGCTCCTGCCCCCGTGGTCGCAGCTCCCATGGACAGCTGGGCAGGCTTCTATTCCGGACGCCATCTGGGCGGCGCCTTCGGCCAGGACCAAGACCGTCGCAGTGCCACGGTGAATGGCGGTAATGGCGGTGGCGGCGGCGGCGGCGGCGGCGGTTCCTTTTTTGGCCCCGGCGGTGACGGCGGCAACGCAGGCGGCGGCGCGCGGGGCGCGGATGGTTTGGACGGCGCCCCGAACAATGGCGGCGGCGGCGGCGGCGGTGGCGGCGGCGGAAACGGCGCCGGGATTGCCGCCACGATCAGTGACGACAAGGACAATCTGCTTGGGGGATTCCATCTCGGTTACAACTGGCAGGCGGGCCAGATCGTCTATGGCGCCGAAGGCGACTACGCCTCCAACGGCGGTTTCGATGATTATCTCGCGACGATCCGGGGCCGCTTGGGATGGTCCACCGGGCGCTCCCTGTTCTATGGCACCGCAGGCGTCGCGTTCATCGGCGAGGATCAGGCCCGCGTTCTCGGCGTGGGCGCGGGCGGCGGCAATGGCGGCGACGGCGGCGATGGCGGCGCTGGCGCCACTCCCGGCGGGCTGGGCGGCAACGGAGGCCCCGGCGGCAACGGTCAGACAACGCGGCTGAGAAGCAACGAGGAGAACGAGACCGGCTTCGTTGGCGGTATCGGCGCCGAGACCAAGATCTCGCGAAAGGTCAGCGTGGGCCTCGAGGGCCTCTATTACGCGTTCGATGAGAGCGGAACGAGCGGATCGGGCGACAACGACTTCTTCGCTCTCCGCGGGCGCATGACCTATCACATGCAGCCCGGCGACTCGTTCATGGGTGGGCCGGCGGCCGCCAATTGGGCCGGCTTCTACTTCGGCCTCAACGGCGGCGGCTTGTTCAACAATGACAACGTGACCGTCATCACCGCCAACGGCTCCAATGGCGGCGCCGGGGGCAACGGTGGCGACGGAGGCCCAAGCGACGTCATTGGCGCAGGCGGAGGTGGCGGTGGTGGCGGCGGAGGCGGCGGAGGCGGCGGCGCTGGCCTTGCGTTCCTCAAGAATGACGCCTTCGGCACG
>DATEMT010000008.1:0-2958 GCA_035275445.1 Methyloceanibacter sp.
CCGCCAGCGTTCGTTCTGAGCCAGGATCAAACTCTTAGGTTTAGAATTCGATTCTGACATGTCCTCGGCGGAATCTGCCGAGGAGTCGCTGCGTTTTGACGAGTTCCCAACAAACGTGGCGCGACGCAAATCCGGTGAAGGATCCACGCGCAACACGCCTATTGGCTTATGAAAACGCAAACGACCGTCAGAGTCTCGTCGCCGGCTCCTAAGAAGCCGGCTCGCAAGGACTCCGCCGCCTGCGTTTCCCTTTCTTCATATCACAATGTCAAAGAGCCGTTCGAACCCGAGGCGATGCCTCAGGCCCGAACCCCCAATGGAAGCAAATCACCCATCAGGAGTCAACGACAGCCGCAGAGTCCCGAGACGAGCTCAGGTCTTATCCGCTCCTGTCCGAAGGATCGCGCGGTCGCGTATAGTCCCGCAGGAAGTGGGAACGACCCGCGCGAAGGGGTCATTTAAGCTGCGATCCCTTGGTTGTCAAGGGGCCGCTAACCGTGTCAAGCCCCTATTTTCTGAGCAACCGTGACCTTCAGGCCACAATCCTGCCTGAATGCGTCGTCACCCTTCTTATCGTTAAAGGCGAGGTAACCATTCCGGGGTAAGGGGTGGTTCAAGGGAACTCGCCGAATGGGGGATTTCTAATACAGCGAACACTCTGAAACCGCGCCCAAGGCTGCTGCTCAAATCGGCAGCGCACACGCTCGGTTCAAGAGTTTCGCGAGGGAAAACAACCTCCATCGGCGGAAATTCCTGCCTCGCTCGAGGGACAGCAACCGCTTCGGTGTCGTCCGCCTGACGCGAGACTGAACAAGCGCACTGGCGGCGCCCGATCGACGGGGGGAATGCGGATTGTTTAGACGCCGCAGTCGTTTTGCGCGTCGCAAGCTCGGCCAGGCCCTCGTGCCGGCCGCCGCTTCCGGACTCCCATCCATCTTTCTCGGCGAGATTCCCAAGGCCGAGCGCAAGCTGCCGCCGGTCTATCTCTGCGAAACAGGCCCTGACGGAGCGAGCTGCCGGATCAAGTGGCTCGCGAGCACCTGCCTTGCCGGCCTCGTCGGCGTTTGCCTCATCGGCGTCGCCATCTACGCCTCGCTCAACATGTCGGACGGTTCGGGCATGGTCAGCTCGCTCAAGCGGGCGAGCCTTGCCGCGCTCGAGCCGATGCGCACCGCGACGCTCGCGCGGTCGTGGCAGAGCGCGGGCGGCCAGAAGGGCGACCGCATTCACCTGACCGAAGCGGGCTTCGCCACCCGCCAAGTCATCCACGACACCGTCATCGAGCGGCACGGCAGCCGCGAATTCATCACCATCAAACCTTATCTTCGCATCGTCGCCGGACTCGCCACCGAATCTCCCGCCGATGCCGACCAGCTTCCCCCCTTCAATCCCTTCAAGCTCTACTCCGATGCAACGCCGGTCGGTGCGAGCGGCGAGGCGGAGGATGCCTCGCCGCAAGCGGTGAGCGTCAAGGTGGTCGAGGTGCCGGGCGGCATCCTGCCGCAAACGGACGGCGTCGAGCTCAATCCGGAAGACGTGAGCCGGCTGGTGGCGGAAGCCGCCGAGATTTTCGCTTACGCCGAGGGCGCGAACGCCGGCGACGGCGAGGCGCGGCTGATCCAGGCTGCCTATCACCCCGAAGACGGGCTTGGCGCCCAGCAGCAAACCACCGTCATCACCAAATCGCCCGACGACACCGCCGAGGAAGACGAGGAGCCGTTCGAGGACCTTTACGCCGGCGCCCAGGTCAAGACGCTCAAGGTCGGAAGCGGCGATACCTTGATGAGCCTCTTCACCAAGATCGAGGCCGAGCCGGCGCAAGCAAAAGAAATCATCGAGGCGCTCGAGCCCGTCTTCACCGCCAAGGATCTCAAGTCCGGCCAGGAAGTCCGCTTCACGCTGGTTCCGGCGCCTTCGGACACGGGGCAGATGGAACCGGCCAAGGTCTCGATCTACGCCAAGGACACGCATCTTGCGACCGCGGCGCGCAATCGCCAAGGCGCGTTCGTGGCCTCGGCCGAGCCGATCGGCGACGATGCGGCGAAGCTGCAGCAGGCCTCGGCGCGCGCAACGCTCTACACGAGCTTCTACCACGCCGCGCTCGAGCAAAAGATCCCGGCCGAGATCATTCTCAAGCTGCTCCGTGTTCACTCCTACGACGTCGACTTCAAGCAAAAGGCGAAGGCCGGCGACAGCTTCGACCTGTTCTTCGACAGCGGCAACGAGGGCGAACTCGGCGAGCTGCTCTACACCTCCATGAGCATCAACGGGACGACGCGCAAATTCTACCGCTTCCGCACCCCCGACGACGTCGTCGACTACTATGACGAGCAGGGCAACAGCGCGAAAAAGTTCCTGATGCGCAATCCGGTGAGAGGCGGCCGCTTCACCTCGGGCTTCGGCGATCGCCGCCATCCGCTGTTGAAGTACATGCGCATGCATACCGGCGTCGACTGGGCCGCGCCGACCGGAACGCCGATCGCGGCCGCGGGCGACGGCACGGTCGAGCAGGTCGGCGGCCGAGGCGGCTACGGCAACTATGTGCGCCTCCGCCACGCCAACGGTTTCTCCACCGCCTACGGCCACATGTCACGCTATGCCGCGGGCGTGGTCCCCGGCGTCGCCGTGAAGCAGGGCCAGATCATCGGCTATGTCGGATCGACCGGGCTCTCGACCGGACCGCATCTTCACTTCGAGGTGCTGGTCAACAACAGCTACGTCAACCCGATGACCATTCAGGTGCCGCGCGGGCTGCAGCTCACCGGCCGCCAGCTCGCCGAGTTCCAGAGAGAGCGCGGCCGCATTGAGACCCTGATGCAGATGGACCCGGTCACGAGCCGCGTCGCCCAGGCCACCACCAACTAGCTCCACTGCGAACTAACGCTTCCCGTCATTCCGGCGAACGCCGGAATCCAATCAACCGGCACCGCGCTTTGCGGCTCCTGGACCCCGGCTTTC
>DATEMT010000009.1:0-5715 GCA_035275445.1 Methyloceanibacter sp.
CAAGTTCGAAAAAGAAGAAGACCACCGGTTGGACGCGCCCATCAGCAGGCGCGAACTCGCCGAGCTCGGCGACGGCGAGGTGGCTTATATCAAGCAGATCGGCCCGGACGCGGCGGAGCGTCTGTTCCCGGCGCTGTCGAACGCGCCGAAGGGCATCGACCTCTTTGCCGTGCTTGGCGCCGACGGCACCCCGCTTGCGCTCACCGAAAGCCGCAGCGCGGCCATCGCCAACGCGCTCGAGAACGATCTCGTGCCGGTGAGCGTGCACTAGGGCACGCGCCTTCCGCTTCACGTCAGGTGATTTCGCGCCCGCTTGCTCAAGCGGCGTGGGACGAGGTCTCGCCTTCGGTCAAGACAGCATAAAGCGCCGCGGCGTCCTTGGCGGCGCGGAGCTTCTCAACTGCGGCCGCATCGCCCAACAGGCGCGAGATGCGGGCGAGCGCCTTGAGGTGATCGGCGCCGGCGCCCTCGGGCGCGAGCAGAAGAACGACGATGTCCACCTTCTGGCCGTCGATCGCTTCGAAATCGATCGGCTCGGCGAGGCGCGCGAAGACGGCGGCGATGCGCTTCAGCCCTTGCAGCTTGCCGTGCGGAATGGCGACGCCCTGGCCGAGCCCGGTCGAGCCAAGCCGCTCGCGCTGTAGCAGCACGTCGAAGATGTCGCGCTCGGGAATTCCGGTGAGACGGGCCGCGCGCGCGGAAAGATCCTGCAAGAGCTGCTTCTTGCTTTTCGCCTTGAGCAGCGGCACCACGGAATTGGGAGCTATGAAACTCGTCAGCAGCATCTCTGAATACCCCTCCGATGGACGTTCACGGCACCGGGCGGAAAATTCCGCCTAGCCCCGCTTGCGCGTCCTCTTGGTTCGTTGCTGCGCGACCGCTGCGCTCGTCGAGCTCAGCGGCCCGGCCGGGTCGATCCAGCCGATATTGCCGTCGCCGCGGCGGTAGACCACGTTGATTTCCCCGTGACTGGCATTGCGAAACACGACCACAGGCCGGTCGGACAAATCCATCTGCATCACCGCGTCGCTCACCGCCATCTCATGCACGGGCATCTCGGCCTCGGCGATAATAACGGGATTGTCCTCATCATGTTCCTCGTGACCCTCCGGCGCGGCCTGAATGACATAACCGGCCGCCGGCGTCTCTTTGCGCGGCGTCTCGCCGCCGTGCCGCTTGAGCCGCTCCTTGTAGCGGCGAATTCGCTTCTCGAGGCGCTCGCACGCCCGATCGGCGCTCTGATAGGCATCGGCCGCCGCGCCATGCGCTTCCAAACTCATGCCCTGCCACAGATGGATGGTACAGTCGGTTCGAAACTCGCTGCGCTCCTTCTCGATGCGCACATGCCCCGTCGTTTCGCGTCCGATGAACTTCTCGACGGCATGGGCGATGCGCTCCTGGACGTAGCCGCGTAACGCCTCACCGACGTCGAGATTCTTTCCGGTAACTTGTATTGTCATTGTCGGCGGAAGACTGTGTTGTCGCTTTTCCCGCGCCGCGACCCCGGCGCCTGCCGCTGCACCTCGCAGACCCAAACTCTAAAACAGCGAAACCGGCGCGCTCCGGGCCGAACTTGTTCCCGCCTCGTCAGCGGGGCCGGAAGCTAGAACGCACGAACCGGGGTGTCAAACCAACTATTTGCGCCGGCCCTCTTTACAGGATTCTCGTTGTTGTACACAGATTTAGGAACGACTAGAGGCGCGCGCAAGGGGCGAGGCGCTTCTGTCGGCGGCGTTGCACCGAGGACGGAATTCGCAGCGCTTCGCGGTATTTCGCCACGGTGCGGCGCGCGATATCGATGCCGTCGCCCTTTAGCCGCTCGACGATCTTGTCGTCCGACAGGACCGATGCCGCAGGCTCGGCCTCGATCATGGCGCGGATGCGGTCGCGCACCGATTCCGACGAGTGGGCGTCGCCGTCGCTTGTCGCGGCAATCGCCGAGGTGAAGAAATATTTCAGCTCGAACAATCCGCGATTGGTCGCCATGTATTTGTTGGCGGTGACACGGCTCACGGTCGATTCGTGCATGGCGATGGCGTCGGCGACCGTCTTCAGATTCAACGGCCTGAGATGGCGAACGCCGTGGGTGAGGAAGGCGTCCTGCTGGCGCACGATCTCGCGGGCCACTTTCAGGATGGTGCGGGCGCGCTGGTCGAGGCTCTTCACCAGCCAATTTGCCGTCTGGAAGCAATCGGTAAGATAGCTGCGGTCTTCCTTGCGCGTGGCGGATTTGGTCACGGTGGCATAGTAGCTGCGGTTGACCAGCACACGCGGCAGCGTGTCGCTGTTCAATTCGACATGAAAGCTGCCGTCGGGGAGGCCCCGCACCAGCACGTCGGGAACGACGACTTGCGCGGGAGCCGAGCCGTAGCGCTGCCCGGGCTTGGGATCGAGCCGCCTCACTTCCGCGATCATGTCGAGCAGGTCTTCGTCGGAGACTTTCGCGGCGCGCTTCAGCGCAGGAAGATCGTGGACGGCGAGAAGATTGATGTTCTCGATCAACGCCGCCATCGCCGGGTCGCAGCGGTCCTGCTCCTTCAGCTGAAGCGAGAGGCATTCGCGCAAGTCTCGCGCGAACACGCCGCTCGGGTCGAAGCCCTGCATGACGCGAAGGGTCTCCTCGACGAGCGCAAGCGGGGCGCCGAGCAGGTCGGCAACGCCGGCAAGATCGCCCGAAAGATAGCCCGCCTCGTCGGTCATATCGATGAGGTGATGGCCGATGAGGCGGCGGGCGGGGTCGGCAAACGCGAGCGTGAGCTGCTCGGTGAGGTGATCTTTCAGCGTCTTCTCCCCGGCCACATAGGCTTCGAGGTTGGGAGCCTCGCCGCTCGCAGCACCTCCGCCCTGGCCGAACGCGGCGGTACCCAAGCCGGTCGCGCCCGCGAACGCTGCCCCCTCGGCATCGGGAAAGGCATCCTGCGGCTCGACATCGAGGTCCTCGCTCCGGCTCGTGTCGGACTCAAGATCGACCCACTCGCCCTCATCGCCCTCGCCCGCGTCGGTCTCTTGCGCGGCACTTTGCCCGTCCGGCTCGTCCCTCAGGCCGGGAGCGGCGCCAAGGCCGGGATCGCCGCTCGCAGCCGGCTCGTCGGGATCGGCGCGCTCGAGCAGCGGGTTGCGCTCGAGCTCGGCCTCGATGAAGCTTTGCAGCTCGACATGGGAGAGCTGGAGAAGCTTGATCGCCTGCTGCAGGAGCGGCGTCATGACCAGGCTTTGGCCCTGACGGAGTTCGAGCTTCGCCGTGATCGCCATTGTCGAACTCAAAATGCGCTTTCTTGCGCCACTCAGATCTTGAACTGATCGCCGAGATAGACGCGTCGCACGTCCTCGTTGGCGATGACCTCCTGCGCGGTGCCGTGGGTCAGCACCATGCCGTCGTGAATAATATAGGCACGGCCGACAAGATCGAGTGTTTCGCGCACATTGTGATCGGTAATCAAGACGCCGATGCCGCGCTGGGTCAGGTGGCGCACGAGGGCGCGAATGTCGTTAACGGCGATCGGATCGATGCCGGCGAAGGGCTCGTCGAGCAGCATGAAGGACGGACGCGTGGCGAGCGCGCGGGCGATTTCGACCCGGCGCCGCTCGCCGCCCGAGAGCCGCATGGCGGGCGAGGTCCTGAGACGGGTGATGCGGAATTCTTCCAGCAGCGCGTCGAGCTGGCGTTGGCGCTCGCGCTTGTCGGGCTCGACGGTCTCGAGCACGGCGAGGATGTTCTGCTCGACGGTAAGACCCCTGAAGATCGAGGCCTCTTGCGGCAGGTAGCCGATGCCGAGCCGCGCCCGCCGATACATCGGCAGCTTGGTCACGTCGGTGCCGTCGATCCTGATCGAGCCCTCGTCGGCGGGAATGAGGCCCGTTATCATGTAGAACACGGTGGTCTTGCCGGCGCCGTTCGGCCCGAGCAGTCCGACCGCCTCGCCGCGGAGGACCTCGAGGCTGACGCCGCGAACCACGGTGCGCTTCTTGAAGGCCTTGACCACGGAGCGGACGCTGAGACGCCCGTAGTCCGGATTCGCCTGTGCAGCGGTCTTCGTCGTGCCCGCTTGCGGCGCGGCTGCCTCACGGCCAGGAAACGACAGCAATTTGCCCACGACCCCTTTCGCTCCTTAAGTGAAGCGCCGGCTGGTTAACGCTTTACAAAACGGAAGTCCTCAAGGCCGCGTGTCCGGAGTGAGCGGCCATGGCGCCTCCTCGTCGGACGGTTCGTCATTTCCTGCCGCCTCCCCCTTGTGCTTTTTGGGCTTGTCGCCGGGATCGGCAGCCTTGGCGTCGGCCGGCTTGCCGTCTTTCTTGGCGGCGTCCTTGGGCATGAACAGCGCACGGATACGGCCCCCGGCAGCCTCGTTTCCCGTGTTCTCGAACCGGCTTTCACCCGTTTTCAAGTCAATGACGAGCCGGTCCCCCTTTAGCACATTCTGGCCTTGGGTTAACACCACATTGCCGCCCACGGTGACCATCTGCGCCGTCACGTCGTAAAGGGCCCATTCGCTGCTCGTGGTCTGGTCCTTGTCGCTGGTGATGACGACCTCGCCCTTCGCCTCGATCTTGCTGATCTGCGCCTGCTCGCCCTTTGCGGCGGCGCCGTTCTTGGCGTCGGCAACCTTGGTCTCGTCCTTCTTGCCGCCGGGTGCAAGGCTGCCGCCGCCGATATAGTGCACGTTGAGTTCCTTGGCGCGGAGCGTGGTGCTGCCCTGCACTGCTTTCACATTGCCCCTGAAGGTCGCGTATTTCTCCTTGTCGTGGACGACAAGAGCGTCCGATTCGATGTCGATCGGGTCGCTCGAGCTCTGCGACAGGCCGCCGAAGGCATTGGTGAGCGTCTGCGCCGCCGCTTGCGGCACGGCGAAGACGGCGCCGGCGATCGCCGCCAGCGCCACGGGCAGAGTGCGGAGCAGGATGGGGCGGATGCCGGTCATGGGACGCTCGGAGCCGCGTTTTGCGCCCCGCCTTGACCCGCGCCGTTCTCCCCGGGCAAGGGCGGGAGTGTGACTTCGCCAGGCTCTTCCGCCTTTGGCGCCGGCGGCGGCGCGGCTTGCGGGGCAGGCGTGGCCTTCACCGTTTCCACCTCCTTCTTCGGCCTGACGATGTGGACCGCGACCTTGCCGCGGAATGTGAGCGTGCGATTGGCCGAGTAGAAGGTGAGCGCGTGCGCCTTGATCGTGCCATTGGGCAGCACGAACGAGACCGGGCGATGGGAGCGGATGACCTGGTTCTTGGTGTCGAGCGTCGCGTGGGTAAGCACGCCGGAAATCCCCGTGCTCGTTGCAATGTCGATCTTGTCCTGCATCACGAGGCGGCCGGTCTTGTTGTCGAACCCCCCGCGCACCGCCGTCATGCGCGACCAGCCGCCGTCGAGGGCGGCGAGATCGGCCTTGATGGCGTGAAGCTTGATCAAGTTCGGGTTCTTGATGTCCTGGTCGGCATAGTCGGCGCCGATCACATATTTCCCGTTCTTCTTGTCGGCGCCTTCGAGCTTCGGGTTCACCATGCGCAGATTGCCGTCCTTCACCTCGATGCCTTCGATGCTCGCGCTCATGTCGCCAATGCTGATGCTCGTGGCAAGACGGGTCGAAATGAAATAGGAGGCGAGCACGAGCACGGCCAGCACCGGCAGCCCTTTGCGCAGCATGGCCACCTGACGGCTGTGCCGCTCGGCGCTGCGAAAGGCGCGGACGCGGTCGTCCTCGCTGCGGACGCGATAGCGCCCGCCGG
>DATEMT010000010.1:0-10388 GCA_035275445.1 Methyloceanibacter sp.
TGGTGTGGCTGATCATCACCCATGAGATGACCGCGGCCTTCGTGCTGTTTCTGCTGGCGGGCTTGTCGGACGCCGCCGACGGTTACATCGCCAAGCGTTACGGCTGGCGGAGCGAGCTTGGCGCCTATCTCGACCCGATCGCCGACAAGGCGCTCCTCGTCAGCATCTATGTCACCCTCGGCTTTGCCGGCCATCTGCCGGTCTGGCTCGTGATCGCGGTCGTGAGCCGCGACATCCTCATTGTCGGGGCCGTGGTCTTGTCCTGGATGCTGTCGCGGCCGCTCACCATGCAGCCGCTTCTGATCTCCAAGGCCAATACGCTTGCCCAGATCGTGCTCGCGGGCCTGGTCCTCGCCGAACTCGGGGTCGGTTTTGGGTTGCATGGGCTTGTGTCTGTCCTCATCTGGATCACGGGCGCGCTCACCATCCTTTCTGCTGCGGCCTATTTCTGGCAGTGGCTCGCGCATATGGCGTCCTACGAGCCGGTGCCGCAGCCGCTCCCGCCCCGGCAAAGATCCGCGGCAAAGCTCAACGAGGCGCAACCCTCCCGGGCCAGGGCCTCGTGACGCTCGACCAGCTCACGCTCGATCTGTCCCATCGTACGGCGCTTGGCGCCGAGGATTTTCTCGTCAGCGAATGCAATCGCGCCGCCGTCAGGCTGATCGACGATTGGCCGCAATGGCCCGATCGCGTCCAGCTCCTGACCGGCCCGCAAGCGAGCGGCAAGACTCACCTCGCGCGGGTTTGGCAGGCGCTGTCGGATGCGCGCGCGCTCGACGGCGAAAAGCTTCGACTGGATGTCATCGACCGGTTGGGCGCAGGCACGGCGCTCATCGTCGAGGACGCCGACCGGGTGGCGTATGACGAGAACATCCTTTTCCATCTGCTCAATCTTGCGCGGGAAAATGGGCTCTACGTGCTTTTGACGGCGCGCAGCGCACCGAAGCGCTGGGGGCTGGCGCTGCCGGACCTGCTGTCGCGGTTGAATGCCGTGCCCACAGTCGAGATCGGGCCGCCCGACGAGGCGCTTATTACCACCGTGATGCTCAAGCATTTCGCCGACCGGCAACTCGATATCGATCCGAAAGTGCTTACATATCTCTCGCTGCATATCGAGCGGTCGCTCGCCGCCGCCGCCGCGGCCGTGGCTGCGGTCGATCGCGCGGCGTTGGCTTCGGGGCGAAAGATCAGCCGCCAATTGGTGAGCGAGGTGCTTGCGGGGGGCGGGCTTCCCGACTAGGCGGGTGGCCGGTTGGCCCCCTTCTGTAACGCAAGTGATACAATTCCTGGCCTAGGGTTGGGCGGGGCGAGGCGTCTTCAGGCGCCACTGCGAATAAAAACGGCGTTTATTCAATAGGTTATCGATGAGTTTGCCCGAACAAGTTGAAAGACTCGACGTGACGCCGGCGCTCGCCGCCTTCGGCCCGAGCCGCTTCTTCAATCGCGAGCTGTCGTGGCTCCAGTTCAACCGGCGTGTGCTGGAAGAAGCCGAGAACGAGCGCCACCCGCTGCTGGAGCGCTTGCGTTTCCTGTCGATCTCGGCCTCGAACCTCGACGAGTTCTACATGGTGCGGGTGGCGGGCTTGCGCGGGCAGGTGCTCGCCGGCATCGAGACGCCGAGCGTGGACGGGCTGACCCCGGTCGAGCAACTCGAGCAGATCAACCGCTCGGTCGCCGAGCTTACGGCCGAGCAGCAGGAAAACTGGGTCAAGCTCGAAACGCTGCTGGCCGAGGCCGGCATCCACGTGCTGAGCGCCGAGCAACTGTCGGAGGTCGAGCGCAATTGGCTTGAGGACCATTTCCTCGCCCACATCTTCCCGGTGCTGACGCCGGTTGCAGTCGATCCCGCGCATCCGTTTCCGTTCATCCCGAATTTCGGCTTCACGCTCGGGCTCGAGCTTGTGCGCGAAGGCTCGCTCCGCACCATGCACGCGCTTCTGCCGCTCCCGCCGCAGCTCGACCGTTTCATCCGTTTGCCGGGCAAGGGCGACGCAAAGGCGCCGGTCCGCTTCATCCGCTTGGAAACGGTGGTCGGCACCTTCGTGTCGCGGTTGTTCCCGGGCTACCGGGTCAGAAGCCAGGGCGCGTTCCGCGTGCTCCGCGACAGTGACATCGAGGTGCAGGAGGAGGCCGAAGATCTCGTCCGCCTGTTCGAGTCCGCGCTCAAGCGCCGCCGCCGCGGCTCGGTCATCAGGCTCGAAATGGACGCGACCATGCCGGCGCGGCTGCAACGCTTCGTCACGCAGGAGCTGAAGGTCACCGAGCGGGAGAGCTTCGTGCAGAAGGGTCTGATCGGACTGACCGACACCATTCAGCTGATCGTCGCCGACCGGCCCGATCTCAAGTTCCAGCCTTTCGTCAGCCGGTTTCCCGAGCGCATCCGCGAGCATCAGGGCGACTGCTTCGCCGCCATCCGCAAGAAGGACATTGTCGTCCACCATCCTTACGAGTCGTTCGACGTCGTGCTGCAATTCCTGAAGCAGGCCGCCGCCGACCCCGACGTGGTGGCGATCAAGTGGACGCTCTACCGCACCGGAAAAACCTCGCCGATCATCGAGGCGCTGAAAGAGGCGGCCGACGCCGGCAAGTCCGTGACCGCGGTGGTCGAGCTCAAGGCCCGCTTCGACGAGGAAGCCAACATCAAATGGGCGCGCGATTTGGAAAGCGCGGGCGTCCAGGTGGTCTACGGCTTCATCGAGCTCAAGACCCACGCCAAGCTGAGCCTGATCGTGCGGCGCGAGCGCGGCGAGCTGATTACCTATTGCCACGTCGGCACCGGCAATTATCACGCCGTGACCGCCAAGATTTACACAGACCTGTCCTTCTTCACCGCCGACCGGGTCATCGGCCATGACCTCTCGCGCATCTTCAACTACGTGACGGGCTATGCCGAGCCCGCCGAGCTCGAGGCGATGGCGGTGTCGCCGCACGGAATCCGGGCGCGCATCCTCGACCATATCCGCGAGGAGATGTATCACGCCAAAGCGGGGCGGCCGGCCGCGATCTGGATGAAGATGAACTCGCTCGTCGATGCCGAGATCATCGATGCGTTATACGAAGCAAGCCAGGCCGGGGTGGAGATCGACCTCGTGGTGCGCGGCATCTGCTGCTTGAGGCCCGGCGTGCCCGGTCTGTCGGAAACCATCCACGTCAAGAGCATCGTCGGGCGCTTCCTCGAACATTCCCGCATCTACTGCTTCGGCGCCGGGCATGGCCTTCCGCATCGGAACGCGGTGGTCTATATCAGCTCGGCCGACATGATGCCGCGCAATCTCGACCGTCGCGTGGAGGCGATGGTGCCGATCACCAACCCGACCGTGCACGAGCAGATCCTCGACCAGATCATGGTGGCCAATTTCAAGGACAATCTGCAAAGCTGGCGCGTGCTGCACGACGGAAGCTCGGAGCGAATCGACCCGGCGAGCGGGCCGGAGCCCTTCAGCGCACAGGACTATTTCATGACCAATCCGAGCCTGTCCGGCCGCGGCAAGTCTCTCACCGAGCACATGCCGCCGCGCTTCACCGGCCTGGTCGAGACCGACTAGCTCGGCCGCCCATGACCCTCACCAACGATTTGGCGCCGATCGCGGTGGTTGATATCGGGTCGAACTCGGTGCGCCTCATCGTCTATGAGAATTCGGGCCGCGCGCCGACGCCGATCTTCAACGAAAAGATTCTGTGCGGCCTCGGCCGGACGCTGGCATCGACGGGGCGGCTTGCGCCCGACGCTGTGGAACGCGCGCTCCGTTCCTTGCGCCGGTTCCGGGCCCTCATCGACCAGCTACGGGCCGGGCGCGTCGAGGTCTTCGCCACGGCGGCAGCGCGTGAGGCGGCCAACGGACCGGAATTCATCGCCCAGGCCGAACGCATTCTCGGCCAGACCATTACCGTCTTGTCGGGGACCAGGGAGGCGGAACTCGCTGGCCTCGGCGTCGTGTCGGGAATTCACGCGGCCGACGGCTTCGCCGGCGATCTTGGCGGCGGCAGCCTTGAGCTGATCGATGTGCGGGGCGGCAGGCTCGGCGACGCCTCGACGCTGCCGCTCGGCGGTTTGCGTCTGATCGATGCTTCGGGCGGCAGCCTGAAAAAGGCGCGGGAGATCGTCGATACCGAGCTCGCCAAGGTCGAGTGGCTGGAGAAGGGCAGGGGCCGCGACTTCTACGCCATTGGCGGGACGTGGCGGGCGCTCGCGCGCCTGCACATGACGCAGACCAATTATCCTCTGAGCGTCATGCACAATTACCGCATGGGCGCCGACGACGCGCTGCGCTTCGCCGCACTGCTCGATCATCAGTCGCAAAGCTCGCTTGCCGGCATTCGCGACATCTCGAGCGCCCGGCGCGAAACGCTCCCCTTCGGCGCGCTCGTTCTCGAACGGCTCATCAAGCAGATGAAGCCGCGCGCGATCGTCGTGTCGGTTTGCGGCATCCGCGAAGGGTTGCTGTACAGTCTGTTGAGCGAAGACGAGCAGCGCAAAGATCCGCTGATCGTGGCTTGCGGCGACATTGCCCGCAGACGCGCGCGATCCCTCGACAGCGCCTACGAGCTCTGCTTCTGGACCGATGCGCTGTTCCGCGCGCCCGGTCCGACCGAGACGCCGGAGCAGAGGCGGCTCCGCCATGCGGCTTGCCTGCTCTCCGATGTCGGCTGGCGGGCGCACCCGGATTATCGCGGCATCCAGAGCCTGAACCTCGTCGCCAACAGCACCTTCGTCGGCGTCGATCACGCCGGCCGCGCCTTCCTTGCGCTCAGCGTCTATTACCGCAACGAAGGCCTGGTCAAAGACGAGCCGAGCCAAAGGCTGATCGAGCTCGTGGACAAGGACATGCTGAAACGGGCGCGCATTCTCGGCGCCGCCTTCCGCGCCGCGCATATGGTCTCGGCGGCCATGCCCGGCGTCCTCACCAACACCCCGATCACTTACGAGGGCAACCGGCTGGTGTGGACCTTGCCCGACCCTTATGCGAATCTCGAAGGCGAGCGGGTCGAGCGGCGGTTCAAGGCGCTCGCCGGACTGCTCGACCGCGAAGCGGAGCTCAGGATCGGCGCGGCGTGGCAGCGCGCGGCAAGCTGAAACACCGATGGCAGAAGATCCCTATTCCGTAATCGGCGTCGCGAAGACCGCGAGCGCCGAAGACATCACCAAGGCCTACCGCAAGCTCGCCAAGAAGCTGCATCCCGACCTCAATCCGGGCGACAAGTCGGCCGAGGAGAGGTTCAAGAAGATCACGGCCGCCTACGACATTCTCGGCGATCCGGACAAGCGCGGCCGCTACGATCGCGGCGAGATCGACGCGACCGGCCAGGAAACGCCGCAGCAGCGCTACTACCGCGAATATGCCGGCGGCGCCGAAGGTGCGCGCTACCGCTCGACCGCGGGCTATGAAGATATCGGCGCGTTCAGCGATCTCTTCGGCGATCTTTTCGGCGAAGGGGGCGGCCAGCGCGGGCGCGGCGGCGGCGGCCGGCGCTTCTCCATGCGCGGTCAGGATGCCCAATACCGCCTCGAGGTCGAGTTCCTCGACGCCGTGAACGGCACCAAGACCCGTATCACGCTTCCCGACGGCGGCACGCTCGACGTCACCATTCCGCCGGGCGTCAGCGACGGCCAGGTGCTGAGGCTGAAGGGCAAAGGCGGCCCCGGGCTCGGCGAAGGCGACCCCGGCGACGCGCTGATCGAGATCGGCGTCAAGCCGCACCCCGTGTTCAAGCGCGAGGGCGACGACATCGTGGTCGAGGTGCCGATCACTTTCGATGAGGCGGTGCTCGGCGGCAAAGTCGAGGTGCCGACAATCGGCGGGAGGGTTTCCGTCACCGTGCCCGTGGGCGCGAACACGGGGCAGACGTTGAGACTCAAGGGCCGCGGCGTGAAGGGAAAGGGCAGCGCCGGCGATCAGCTCGTCAAGCTCTTCGTGGTGCTGCCCGAGCGGATCGACGAGGACCTGAAGAGCTTCGCGGAAAAATGGCGGCAGGATCACGGCTACGATCCGCGCCGTAAGCTCAAGGAGCAGGCGTGATGCTGACCGAGCGCGATCTCCTCTCCCGCGTGCAGCGCCTCACTGTGACCCGGCTCAGAGTGTGGGTGGCGCAAGGCTGGATCAAGCCGGCCGACGCGACGGCGCAAGCCTATTCGGAGTCCGATCTCGCCCGCGCGGTTCTCATCTGCAACCTCGAAGACGAGCTCGGTTTCAATGAAGAGGACGTGCCCGTCCTGCTCAACCTGATCGACCAGATTCACGGTCTGAGAGCCGAGCTCAAGGGTCTGCTCGGCGCGCTCGAGGATTTGCCGCCCGATCTCCGGGCCACGGTCAGGATGCGGATAACGCAGACCCGTGAGCACGGCGAATGAAGACGCTCGGCGTCGTGCTCGTCTTTGTGCTCGCCGTCGTCGCGCTTACGTTTCTCAGCGTGCGCTACGGTCTCGGCCGCCTGCCGGGCGACATCGTCATCGACCGCGGCGGCGTCGTGGTCTATCTCCCGATCACCACGGCAGTGATCGTCAGCGTGATCCTAAGCGCCGTCCTTTGGTTCTTTCGCGGCTAACGGATCGTCGGCCCGTCCTTCGGGCGCGATCACCGCGACCTCGCCCTTCTTGATGACGAGGGCAAGCTCGCCGCGCTTGAGCGCCAGCGCATCGTCGCCGAACAGTTTCTTGCGCCAGCCGCGCAAGACCGGCGCATCGACGCCGTCCGACCGGGCAATCTCTTCGAGTTCGTCGCTGGTGGCGATGAGCTTGGGGGCGACGCCATGGCTCCCCGCTCGGGCTTTCAACAGCACCCGCAACAGATCGACCACGGCCTGGGCTTCGGGCGGCATCGGCTCGCCCCGTTCGATCGGCGGTATCGATTTCGGATCGCGCTCGAGCCCGCGCCCGACGGCTTCGAGCACGGCGCGGCCGCGCATGGACCGGGCAAATCCGTTATGCAGCGTGCGCAACGATCCGAGATCGTCGATCGTGCGCGGCGCCTGGCTCGCGATGTCGTAAAGGGCTTCGTCCTTGAGGATGCGGGCACGGGGCACGTCCTGGGTTTGCGCCTCGCGTTCGCGCCAGGCGGCAAGCTCCATCAGCACGGCGAGCGACTTCGGCGTCTTGGTGCGCATCTTGAGCCGCTTCCAGGCATGCTCGGGATGAAGCTCGTAGGTGGCGGGATCGGTCAGGACGGCCATCTCTTCGTTGAGCCAGGTCGCCCGCTCCGACTTGTCGAGTTGCGCTTTGAGCTTGGGGTAGAGGTCGCGCAGATAGGTGACGTCGCCGAGCGCATAGGTGAGCTGGCGGTCGGAGAGGGGGCGGCGGCTCCAATCGGTGAAACGCGAGGTCTTGTCCAGGTTGCGGTTGAGGAGTCGCTTCACCAGCATGGCGTAGCTCACCGCCTCGCCGAAGCCGCACACCATGGCCGCGACCTGGGTGTCGAAGATCGGGTGCGGGATGACGCCGGCGAGATGATGCACGATTTCAATGTCTTGGCGCGCGGAGTGGAACACTTTGAGCACGCGTTCGGAGACCATCAGCTCGAAGAAGGGCCCAAGGTCGAGGCCGGGGGCAAGACTGTCGATGAGAAGCTCGGTTTCCCCCGCTGCAATTTGGATCAGGCAGAGCCTCGGCCAGAAGGTCTGCTCGCGCATGAACTCGGTGTCGATGGCGATAAAGGGCGCGCCGCGCAAACCGGCGCAAGCCTCGGCGAGGTCCTCGGTTGTGGCGATGAGCTTCATGGGGGGCCGGTATAGCCCAAGGGTGCGCGCGAGGCCAAGGGCGCGAACGAGCAAAAATTTCTGTAATCCCGCCGTTCGCATCCCATAAGGAAGCGCCCGCTCGCCTTGACAATAAGAGCCGCCCATGCGCTGTTCCGCGGCAATTTTCCACTCCGCGCGGGGCACGGCCCGCTCCCATTCCGGCCATGCATCTCTATCGCACTCACAATTGCGGCGCGCTTCGCAAGAACGACGTCGGCGGAAGCGTCCGCCTCTCCGGTTGGGTGCATCGCGTGCGTGACCACGGCGGGCTCCTGTTCATCGACCTCCGCGACCATTACGGCCTCACGCAAGCGGTCGCCGATCCGAAATCGCCGGCCTTCGCGCTTGCCGAGAAACTGCGGCCGGAATGGGTGGTGCGGATCGAGGGCGAGGTCGTCGCCCGCACGCCCGACACCGTGAACCCCAATCTTCCGACCGGCGAAGTCGAGGTCAGGATCGATAGCCTCGACGTGCTGTCGGAGGCGAAGGAATTGCCGCTGCCGGTATTCGGCGAGCCTGACTACCCGGAAGAGACCAGGCTCAAATACCGCTTCCTCGATCTTCGGCGCGAAAGCCTGCATGCCAACATCATGACGCGGCAGGCGATCATCTGGTCGCTGCGCCATCGCATGCGCGAAGCCGGCTTCTTCGAGTTCCAGACGCCAATCCTGACCGCGTCCTCGCCGGAAGGGGCGCGCGATTACCTGGTGCCGAGCCGGGTCCATCCCGGCAAGTTCTACGCGCTGCCGCAGGCGCCGCAGCAATTCAAGCAGCTCATCATGATCGCGGGCTTCGACCGCTATTTCCAGATCGCGCCCTGCTTCCGCGACGAAGATGCCCGCGCTGACCGCTCGCCGGGCGAGTTCTACCAGCTCGACCTCGAAATGAGCTTCGTCACCCAGGATGACGTGTTCGCCACGGTCGAGCCGATCCTGCGCGGGCTGTTCGAGGAGTTCGGCGGCGACAAGCCGGTCACCAAGACATTCCCGCGCATCCCTTATGCCGAGGCGATGCGAAAATACGGCACCGACAAGCCGGACCTGCGCAACCCGATCGAGATGCAGGACGTGTCCGAGCATTTCCGCGGCTCGGGATTCAAGGTATTCGCCGGCATGCTCGACATGGACGTGAATGCCCGCGTCTGGGCGATCCCGGGTAAGGGCGGCGGAAGCCGCGCCGTCTGCGACCGCATGAATGCGTGGGCGCAAGGCGAAGGGCAGCCCGGCCTCGGCTATATTTTCTTCCGCGAGGGCGAAGGGGCGGGACCGATCGCCAAGAACATCGGCGCCGACAGGACCGAAGCGATCAAGGCCGAGCTCGGTCTTGGCGACGGCGACGCCGTGTTCTTCGTGGCGGGATTGCCCAACGAATTCGCCGATTTCGCCGCGCGCGCGCGCGTCAAGATCGGCGACGAGCTCAAGCTGACCGCCAAGGACCAGTTCGCGTTCTGCTGGATCGTCGATTTCCCCATGTATGAGTGGAACGCGGACGAAGAGCGGATCGATTTCTCGCACAATCCGTTCTCCATGCCGCAAGGCGGCCTCGAGGCGCTCGAAACCAAAGACCCGCTCGACATCCTCGCCTACCAATATGATGTCGTGTGTAACGGCGTCGAACTCTCCTCGGGCGCGATCCGCAACCACAAGCCCGAGATCATGGAGAAGGCCTTCGCCATCGCCGGCTACCCCAAGGGCGAGCTCGAGAAGCGCTTCGGCGGCATGCTGCGCGCGCTGCAATACGGCGCCCCGCCGCATGGCGGCATTGCGCCGGGCATCGACCGCATGGTGATGCTGCTCTGCGGCGAAGACAATCTGCGGCAAGTTGTCATGTTCCCGATGAACCAGCAGGCCGAGGATCTGCTCATGGGCGCGCCCTCGGAGGTTTCCTCTAAGCAACTGAAAGAATTGCATATTCGTAGTGTTCCGCCGGTCAAGACTTAAGCCGGCGGTAACCCTCATGCGCGGCCTCGCTGTTGCCTAAAGGGCGAGTCATTCCTTAGTGTTGGCGGCTGTCGCTGCCGCAACGTCACAAGGTCCCAACAGCGATGGGAGGGACAGGCATGTACAAGGAGTTCTTTATGCGCTCGGTCGCGCTATGCGCCTTGGCCGGTCTCAGCCTATGGGCGGCGAACGCCGTGGCCGCCGAGCTCAATACCGCCAATTTCGCCGCCGCGTGCAGCAACGATCCGAGCGTCACCGAAGACCCGAGTTTCGAAGCCGGGAAGGCGACGCCGAAGGCGTTCTGCGAATGCGTGGCGGGCTCGCTCGCGAAAAATAACCTCACCCAAAAAGACGTCGACATGCTGACCAAGATGCACAACGAGGAGCTCAGCGACGCCGACGCCGAAGCCTATCCGACCCTCGAAGATCTGATGAACGCGAACGAAGGTTTCGAGGACAAGTGCCGGGAGACCCTCGGGCTGCCGACCGATATCGGCACGGATATGGAGGAGGAGCAGATTGACGACGAGGCGGCGCCGGGTGACGAGGAAACCCCGGCGGAAGAAGCAGCCCCGCCCGGAGACGACGCCTCGCCGCCCGAATAGAGGCGCGGAGATCGGCCAAAAAGCGCGTGAACCCGGTCCCGCGGTGGAACCGCGAGGCTTTCACCCATCTTTCTAGTGGGACAGCAAGGGAGAGGGGTCATGACACTCGGCG
>DATEMT010000011.1:0-6210 GCA_035275445.1 Methyloceanibacter sp.
GTCGGGCTCGAGGACCTCGATCGTGACTTTGGCATCGTTGGGTAGAAGGGCGCCGCGCCAGCGCCTCGGACGGAACGGGCTGATCGGCGTCATCGCGAGCAGTGGCGCGTTGATCGGCAGGATCGGGCCGTGCGCGGAGAGATTGTAAGCCGTGCTGCCGGCAGGTGTCGAAACCAGCACGCCGTCGCAGATAAGTTCGTCCATGCGCACTTTGCCGTCCACGGCGATCTTGAGCTTGGCGGCCTGATAGATCTGCCGGAACAACGAAACCTCGTTGATGGCGAGCGCTTCGTGCGTCGCCTTGCGCCGGTCGTGCGCCGTCATGCGCAGAGGGTGAATGACGGTGGTCTCGGCCGCCTCCAGCCGCTCAACGAGCTTTGCCTCGTCGTAGTCGTTGAGCAGGAAGCCGACCGAGCCCCGGTTCATACCGTAGATCGGAATGCGGCTGTTGAGGTGCCGGTGCATGGTTTGCAGCATCATCCCGTCGCCGCCGAGCGCCACGATGACATCGGCCTTGGCCGCCGGCGCGTCGCCGTAGCGCTTGGCGAGCGCCCGGAGCGCCTCTTGCGCCTCTTTGGTGTCGCTGGCAACGAAGGCGATTTTGGCGAAGCGGGGCATGATCTGTTTCGAGGCGCTTGGAGCGCGGACGGGAAGCGGGCACTATAAATGCGAGCGTGCCAGGCAAAAGCAAGTCCTTAAGAATTGACGGCGAATGGTGAATTCATGACCAACGACGACCGGCCGGTGCTGATATACACGACCTTCCCCAGCCTCGAAGACGCAAAGCGCGTGGGCGAGGCGCTGGTCGCGGCCCGCCTTGCGGCATGCGTCAACATGTTCCCGGGCATGATCTCGATCTTCACGTGGCAGGGGGCCCGCGAGGAGGCGAACGAAGTCGCCATGATCGTCAAGACGCGGAACGCGCTGGTCGATCCCGTGCTCGCTGAAGTCAAGCGGCTCCATCCTTACGAGGTGCCGGCCCTGCTCGTGCTGCCGACCGAAGGCGGCAGCGCCGAATATTGCGGCTGGATCGCCGGCGAAACGTCAAGCGCCGAGCCAAGATGAGCGGGGAGCGTTTCGCCCTCGCCATCGACCAGGGGACGACAAGCACCCGCGCCATCGTGTTCGACCGGGAGGGGGCCGTGCGCGCCAGCGCGCAAGTGCCGCTTACGCAAATCTATCCCGCGCCGGGCGAGGTCGAGCACGACCCGGAGGAGATATGGCGGTCGGTGCTGCACGTGGGCCGCGCCGTGCTCGGCGGCATCGAGCCCGCGAACGTGGTGGCGCTCGGCATCGCCAATCAGCGCGAGACGACGGTGGTGTGGGAACGGGCGACGGGGAAGCCGCTTGCCAACGCCATCGTTTGGCAGGACCGCCGCACCGCCGGGCTGTGCGGCGAGCTTCTCGGCGAGGGGTGGGGCGATCACGTCGCCCAAACGACCGGACTTGTGATCGACCCTTATTTTTCCGCGACCAAGCTTGCTTGGCTCCTCCGACATGTGCCGGGCCTCGAGGCGCGGGCACGCGCGGGCGAGGTCTGCTTCGGCACGATCGACAGCTTTCTCCTGTTCAAGCTGACCGGCGGCAGGCTGCATGCGACGGACGCGACCAACGCCGCCCGCACCATGCTCTACGACATCGGAGCGGGGGACTGGGACGAGAAGCTCATCGGCCGGCTCGGCGTGCCGCGCGCTATGCTGCCGGAGCTCGCTGACACCCAAGGCGATTTCGGCGCGACCGAGCCTGAGCATTTCGGCGCGGCGATCCCGATCAGGGCGATGGTTGGCGACCAGCAGGCCGCCGCCTACGGGCAGGCCTGCTTCGCGCCCGGCATGCTCAAGGCGACTTACGGCACCGGATGCTTCGTGCTCGCCAATACTGGAGGCGAGAAGGTCGCATCGGCGACGCGCATGCTGGCGACGATCTTCCATCAGATCGAGGGGCGGCGGACTTATGCGCTCGAAGGCGCGATCTTCATGGCCGGCGCCACGGTGCAGTGGCTGAGGGACAATCTCGGCCTGATCGCGTCCGCGGCGGAGAGCGAGGCGTTGGCCCGCGCGGCAGACCCGAGTGCGCGCATCTACCTCGTTCCGGCCTTCCAGGGCCTCGGCGCGCCGTTCTGGGATGCCGGCGCGCGCGGCGCCATCTTCGGCTTGAGCCGTGCCGCGTCGAAGGCCGATATCGTCGCGGCCGGACTCGAAGCCGTCGCCTTCCAGACCCGCGATCTTCTTTCCGCCATGCGCAAGGACATGGCGGACAGCGGCATTGCCGCGCCCTCGGCCTTGCGGGTCGATGGCGGCATGACGGCAAACGCCTGGTTTCTTCAGAGGCTTGCCGACATTCTCGGCGAGAGGGTCGAACGCGCGGCGAACCCCGAGACGACGGCGCTCGGAGCCGCATTTCACGCCGGCCAAGCGGCCGGTTTCTTCGGCGATGCGGCAGGGCTCGCCAAGACTTGGGTGCCGGCGCGGACATACGAACCGGCAATGACCGAGGTCGAGCGCGAGGCGCGCTACGGCGGCTGGCTCGATGCCGTCGCACGCGTAAGGTCCGAAGGCGCGAAGCTTGCGTAAGACGCGCCGAACCTCGGACGACTGTCATCGAACCATCATACCTTCCACGGCGAGCCTCCCGCCGCCGCAAAGAATTCCTCGTCCTCCCCGCGGCACCAATCCTCGGTTTTCCGGCCGCCCGACCTTGCACTTGCCATTGCTCCAGGCGCCAGCCATGATGGGGGAAGCAACCCCGAACCCCTGCTAGGTCATTGTCGCTGCTCGCGAATCTCGCGCTCCGCCGTCCGCGCAACATCGACGCGTCCACCTTTGGCCGGGACGCGTTGGCGGGCGTCATTTCGGCGGTGGTGCAGATCGCCTATTGCATCTCGTTCGCGGCGCTCATCTTCACCGGCGATCTCGCGGGCGGCTTTCCGCTGGGCCTCGCCGGGTTGATCATGGGGACGGTGGTCACCTGCGTCGTGATCGCGGTCACCTCGACCTTCTCTCCGGTCATCGGCGGCCCCGACTCGCCGGCCGTGGCGGTGATGAGCGTGCTCGCCGCCTCGATCGCGACCGCGCTTGCGGCCAAGGGCGCGAGCACCGATCAGATCATCGTCAACGTGCTCGTCGCGCTCTCGGTCAGCACGCTGCTCACCGGAATTCTGCTTTACGGCGTTGGCGCGCTTCGGCTCGGCCAATGGCTCCGCTTCATTCCCTATCCCGTGGTCGGCGGCTTTCTTGCCGCCTCCGGCATCCTGCTCATCACCGGCGGCATCGAAGTGGTGACGCAGACCGATCTCTCGCTTCTGCCGTCAAGCTGGGCGCTGCTGTACTCGAAGCTCTACGCGCCGCAGATCCTGGTCGCATTCCTCTTTGCGGCGGCGATCCCCCTGGCGGCGCGATGGGTGCCCGCCTACCTTGCGCTCCCGATCGTCTTCTTCGCCTTTCTTGCCGGTCTCAACGCCGGCCTGTTCGGCGCCGTCAGCGACGCCGGCGTCCGCGGCGCCTGGTTCCTGCCCGAACTCGGCGAGCTCAAGCTGTGGTGGCCCCTCAGCGCCATGGCCGGGGGCCAAGTCGATTGGCGCGTGATCGCGCAAAGCGGCGCCGAGATCGGGTCGTTCTGCGGCGTCATGGCGATTGCGCTTCTGCTCGACGTCTCGAGCCTCGAAGTCGCGCGCCAGAAATCCGCCGATCTCGACCAGGAATTCCGCTCGAACGGCCTTGCCAACCTGCTCGCCTCGGTGTTCGGCGGCTTCGGCGGATCGTTGTCGATGAATGCCTGCATTCTGCTCGACGAGTCCGGCGCCACCACCCGCTGGGCCGGCGCCATCGTCGGACTGGGCTGCGCGCTGATCCTGTTTTCCGGCGTCGATGTCGGCGCCTTCGTGCCGAAGGCGATCCTCGCCGGCATGCTGATCTATCTCGGCGCCATCATCCTCGTCGAATTGTGGAACGCGCCTGCCGACAGTTCGTGGATGGAGTGGGGCCTGACCGGGGTCATGACCCTCGTCATCATCAATCTCGGTTATTTCATGGGCGTCGTGCTCGGCGTGATCGGCGCGTGCCTCATGTTCGCGCTGAGCTATAGCCGCATCGGCGTCATCCGCCGTCACCTCACGCGCCAGGATTTCTCGAGCAATGTCGAGCGTTCGCCGGAGCAGACGCGCCTCTTGCGCGAGGAGGGCAAGCGCGTCCACGTCTTCTGGCTCTCCGGCTTCATCTTCTTCGGCTCGTCGAACGGCCTGTTCGAGCGGATCAAGCGCGTCATCGAAGGGCAGCGGGACAAGCCGGTAGGCTACGTGGTGCTCGATTTCGGCTCGGTGCCCGGTCTCGATACCTCGGCGGTCCTGAGCCTGGTCAAGCTCCGCAACTATTGCGCGGAGCAAGCCGTCACACTCGGCTTCTCGGGCTTGAGTGACGGCATGCGGGCGAGTTTCGAGCGGGCGGGTTTCTTCGGCGGCAGCGACGCTCACCAAGTCTTCGCCAGCCGCAACGAAGCGGTCGAGTGGTGCGAGGACATGCTGCTCATGTATCACGAGGTGGGCGAAGCCTCGACCCACAATTTCGAGACCTGGCTCGAATCGGAATTCGGCGGTTCGGTCGATTTCGCCCGCATCGCTTCGTTCATGGAGCACCAAGAACTGAGTGAAGGCGAGTTCCTGTTCCGCCAGGGAGAGGCCGCCGATTCGATCGTGTTGCAGGCCTCGGGTAGCGTCGCCATCACCATCATCGACGAACATGGCCGCCCAATCAGGCTCCGGCGCATGGTTGGGCATACGGTCGTGGGCGAGATGGGCTTTTATCGCGGCGTGCCGCGCACGGCGAGCGTGATCGCCGAGGAGCCGACCGTGATCTACCGGCTGACGCGCACCGCCTTCGATCAGATGCAGGAGAAAGACCCGGCCGCGGCCGCCGCCCTCCACAAGCTCATCATCAGGCTGTTGTCGGACCGGCTCGAATTCGCCAACCGGGAAATCTCGGCGCTGCTCTAGGACGCCGCGACCAGCACTGCGACGATGACGAGATAGGTCAGCCCGTGAATGAGCTGATCGGTGCCGAGCGCATGCCAGAAACCGGGGGTTTGCATCGTCAGCCCGTTCCGGCGAAGGATTTGCTCCTTCAGCCAATCGACGTGGTAGTGCACGAGAAATTCGCCGAGCGCGATCGAGCCCGCCAGCAACAGCGAGCCTGGAACCAGCACGAGATAGACGAGCGGCGTCAGTGCGACGTGAATGGCCGCATGAATCATGCCGCCGGGATGGCCGTAAGTTCCCTTGTTCAGGTACTGATAGGGCGTCTGGAGGTAGAAATCGGCAAGCGTGTGCTTGATCATGAGCACGGCAGCGGCGGCGAGGGCGAGAAAAGCGAGGTGTTGCATCGGGGCTACTTCGACAGCGCCTCGGCGGCGCCATCCCAATTCGGCGGCGGCGGGTTCAAGCGGAAATAGGCGATGCGGTCGCGATAGAGGCCATAGAGCGTATCGAGACGGGCGGTGTCGGTCTTCTCGCATTCGCGGCTCAGCGCCTCGGCAGCGTCCCAATCCTTGGCGCGGAAGCGGCCGAGAAACTCGCTGTGGCGCTCGGCGAGAAGAATGAAGTCCCGCGATTGCTTGAGCGCGCTGTCGCCGAAAAGCCCGAAGATCCGCGTCGCCTCGGTCTTGCCTTTCACTTTGAGAAGATCGAGTTCGAGAAAGGCGAAGTCGGGCGCGCGCGTCGTGGTGGATTGGCCGACCACGGTGCCGACGTCATAGGTCTTCGACTGTCCTTCGAGCCGCGAGGCCACGTTGACGTTGTCGCCGATCACCGAATAGTCGAAACGCGTCTCCGAGCCGAGATTGCCGACGCAGCAGATGCCGGTGTTCAGCCCGATGCCGATGCTGACGGGCTTGAATTTGCGGCCTTTGGCCTCCGCCTCTTCCCGCCATTGTTGGTTGAGGCGGTCCATTTCGCTCATGATGCGCAGCGCGGCGTTGCAGGCATGGGTCGGATGCGCGCTGTCGTCGAGCGGCGCATTCCAGAAGGCCATCACGGCGTCGCCCATGAACTTGTCGATGGTGCCTTGCTCGTCCAGGATGATGTTGCTCAAGGGCGTGAACAGCGAGTTGAGGAACCGCGTCAGCTCTTCGGCGTCGAGTCCTTCCGAGATGGTGGTGAAGCCGCGCACGTCGCTGAACAGAAGCGTCATGTCGCGGGTTTCGCCGCCGAGTTTCAACCGC
>DATEMT010000012.1:0-5190 GCA_035275445.1 Methyloceanibacter sp.
TCAATTCGAGCAAGAAGGCCGCGCGGTTCGTGCGCTTCTGCGATTGCTTCGGCATCCCGATCGTCACCTTCGTCGATGTGCCGGGCTTCCTGCCGGGCACCGCGCAGGAGTACGGCGGTCTCATCAAGCACGGCGCCAAGCTGCTGTTCGCCTTCACCGAGGCGACCGTGCCGAAGGTCACCGTCATCACCCGCAAGGCCTATGGCGGCGCCTACGACGTCATGTCGTCGAAGCATATCAGGGGCGACGTGAACTACGCCTGGCCGTCGGCCGAGATCGCGGTGATGGGGGCCAAGGGCGCGGTCGAGATTCTCTACCGCGCCGAGCTCGGCGATCCGGCCAAGATCAAGAAGCGCATCGACGAGTATCAGGCCCGCTTCGCCAATCCGTTCGTCGCGGCCGAGCGCGGCTATATCGACGAGGTGATCCTGCCGCACGGCACGCGAAAGCGCATC
This sequence comes from Methyloceanibacter sp., assembly GCA_035275445.1. Lineage (GTDB taxonomy): Bacteria > Pseudomonadota > Alphaproteobacteria > Rhizobiales > Methyloligellaceae > Methyloceanibacter. Next base: position 456 of record DATEMT010000012.1, read on the forward strand.
GCCCGCGCGCTACAGATGCTGCGCAACAAGCGCGTCGAGAATCCCTGGAAGAAGCACGACAACATCCCGCTCTAGTTTTCGGCGCGGGAGGGGATGACGACCGTTACAACTTTCGTCATGCTCGTACTTGATCCGGGCATTTATGCCGCTTCGTCTCAGCACCATGCGTGCCGATGGAGTGGATTGCCGGGTCAAGCCCGGCAATAACGAAGAGCGCGAAGAGTAACACTCTAGAGGGCGCCTCGAAGCGCGCCCCTTTTCGCTGCGAGCTTTTCTTGTTCTCTCTCCCCTTGAGGGAGAGGGCTTCCCGCCCGACACGCGAAGCGCGGCGAATGGCGGGAAGGGTGAGGGGGGTTCCTTTCTTCGACGCCGCTTCGCGGCTTACCCCTCACCGCGCGCTAAACGGCGCGCGTGCTCTCCCCCAAGGGGAGAGCGCAAAAAGAAAGTCCGTCTTGCTGAGGAGCGTGCCACTTCCCTGCCCAAAGGGGGAGAACCAAGTGCGGGCGCCGGTCGCGCTTACGTCGTCGTCACCGGTCGGTGTTCGGCTTGAGGCGGTGGGCGAGCGCGATCAGGTTCGCCTCGTCTTGCGGCGTGGAGGTGGCCACCTGGTTGTCCTGGATCGCTTCGCGGGTGACGCGGTCGAACTGCTCCAGTTGCGCCAGGATCCGACTGCCGAGCTCCAAATATTGCTGACGGATCAAGCCGAGCCGGCAGCGAAGCTCTTCGTTCGATGCGCTCAAGGCGACGAGCTCGCGCTGCTGGGTGTTGACGCGGTCGCGCAGAGAGTCGCGGTCGATGATGAGGTGCTGGATCGCTGCAGCGCCGGCAAGAGCGACGCTCTCGATCGTGTCCTCGGAGCCGCTCTCGGCGAGCTGGGCTTGCGGTTTCGGCGTTATGATCTGTCGCAGGGTTTCAATCATTGCAACCAACTCCGTGTCGTCGGCGGGACGGGGCGATTTGGTGCCGGAGCATTGGGGTCAACATTCGCGCAAAATTGTGAAGTTGCGCGTCGCCGCCCGGGCTTTTCTATTGTCATGATGAATCGTGACATTAACCGCGTCAGTCCGCCGGAGGCCGCGCCGGGCGGGCAATCGGGGGTGGCCGAAGGTCCGGTCTCGCGCTAATTTCTTGGGCTCGCGAGGGATAGGGGATGCGCTTAAGCGCCCTGGCAACGATCCTATTGGGTTTGGCTTCTGCCATGCCAATGGCGGGCGGTCCCGCGTGCGCGCAAAGTCAGGACCAGGCCAAGTCGCCACCGGCCGCCGCCGAGACCACAGCAGCCGCTCCTGCCGCCGCTCCTTCCGTTGCACCCGAGGCGTCCGAGACAGCAGTCCCGGCGCCCGCGACCGAGGCGAGCCCATCGACCTCGCCGGACACGACGCCTGCCGCAACCGAGGCGCCGCTTGCGCCGGAGGATACGTTCCCGGCCGCGGTTTCGCCGCCAGCGGCCGCAGCCGACCCCGTCATCGCGGCGATCAAGGCGAAGCTCGCAGACCCGGCTGCGGCCAAAGACACCCATCCCGCCGACCTCGCGGCGCTCACCGAATTCTACGCGTCGCGAGACGGCCCGCCGCTGTGGGTCACCGAGATGGGCTTTTCGTCGAAGGGTCAGCAGATCCTGTTCGAGATCGAGAAGGCCGGCGAATGGGGACTAGACCCGGCCTCCTTCAGCCTGCCACGATCCGATGCGCTGACCGCGACGCCCGAAGCGCAAGCCGACGCCGAGATCGCGCTCGACCTCGCCATGCTGAAATACGCGCGCTACGCAAGGGGCGGCCGCTTCACCCCGGCGAAGGTCAGCGCTCTGTTCGATCAGGTGCCACCCACGCGCGACCCCAAGGCCGTGCTCGCCGAGATCGTGACGGCCGAGGCGCCCGACCTTTACCTGCGCTCGCTCCATCCCAAGCACGAGCAGTTCATGCGCTTGCGCGAGGCGCTGCTGAAAACGCGGGGGCAAAGCGAAGAGGGGGAGCAGCCGGCCGCCGACGGCAAGGACGTCAAGCGCATCCTCCTCAACATGGAGCGCTGGCGCTGGATGCCGGAGGAACTCGGCAGCACCTATGTCCTGCAGAACTCGGCCGCGTTCATGCTCTACGTGGTCAAGGACAACAAGACGATCTACAGCGACAAGACGCTGGTCGGCACCATCGGCTACGCGACGCCGATCTTCTCCTCGCCGATGACGACCATCGTGTTCAATCCCGATTGGAACGCGCCTGAAACGGTGGTGAAGGAGAACATCCTGCCGGCGTTGCAGAGCAAGAAGTACTCGATCCTGAAAACCCACAAGCTGTTCGTCAGCTACAACGGAACGCCGGTCGATGCGACCAAGGTCGATTGGAACCGCGTCAACGGCCTCGCCTATACCTTCTCGCAGAAGGCCGGTCCGCACAACAATCTCGGCAAGATCAAGTTCCTCTTTCCCAACCGCCACACGGTCTACATGCACGACACACTTCCCGTGCGGAAGAAATACTTCAAGCAGTCGGTGCGCTTGATCGGGCATGAATGCGTGCGCATGGAGAAGCCGGAAAAATTCGCTTCCGTGCTGCTTGCCGAGAGCAACGGGGTCACCGAAGCGCGTGTCGGGCAATTGTGGGACGGGGGCGACAACGCCTCGGTCGCGCTCCAGCGCAAACTGCCGGTGCATATGGTCTACTTCACCGCCGTGGTCGGCGACGACGGTAAGGTGCAGACATTCGCCGACGTTTATGGGCTCGACCGCAAGCTTGCGGCGGCGATGTTCGGCGACGCCACCGGATTCCCGGAGCCGCCGCCGGAAAGCAAGGAGCCGCCGCCGGGAGAGTCCGACGCTTCGGCACCGGCTGCGCGACGCACGACGGCCGACAATGACATCGCGCGGGCGATGCAGGGGCTCATGGGAGACTGATACGAAATCCGGCGCGGCAACGTGGAGACGATCAGGCGCGTCGAGATCGCGTAGGGCCGCTAGGCCGTAGCCCAATAGGGCTTGGCGGCGAGGCGCGCGAGCCAGGCGGCGATATTGCGGTAGGACGCGACGTCGAATCCGAGACGGTCCGGATCGCGCTCGAGCCGCGGCGCGATGGCGAAATCGGCGATGCTCAACGGACCGATCACATAGTCGCGGGCCTCGAGCTGCCGGTCGAGCACCGGGAGGAAGCGCGAGAGCCGGGCCGCGGCGTCGGCGAGGATCGCGGGGTCGTTGCCGGGCCGGTTCAGCACTTTCGGCTTGATGATGCGTTCCCAAAGGAGCGCGTCGATGGCGGGTTCCGGTCCGCCCGTCCACCAGAACAGCCACTGATTGACCAGGCCCTCGGTCCTCGCATCGCTGCCGCCGAGCGCGCGCTCGGGCCGCTTGGCGGCGAGGTAGCGCAGGATCGCGGGCGATTCCCACAAGACAAAGCCGTCCTCCTCCAAGACCGGCACCCTGCCGTTGGGGTTCTTGGCGAGATAGTCGGGCGAGCGGGTCTCGCCTTTGCGCGGATCGCGCGCGATCGTCGTGAGCTCGATACCGAGCTCGGCGGCAAGCAGGCGCACTTTGCGCGCGTGCGGGGACTCGTGCATGTCATAAAGCGTCACGGTCATAGGCCTCGACCCTACCAGATCGAATGCCGCCTTGGTGGGCCCGAAGCGGCGCTGAAAATTGCGTCAAAGGCCCAATTTTAGCCGCGAATCCTCATCATCGCTGTCGTGAGCCTCGGGCCGTCCGGCCGCGCCCTATTCGCCTTGCGGAAGGCCCAAAGGCTGCTTAGGGTTCGACCGCTGCGCGGGACGCCAAGGGGCGCAATTTGGCCTTCTCCAATCGTTAGGGTCGAAGCCGTCGCCTTGGCCGGGGGCCAGCAAGACATCGCATCATGATCAAGCGCTTTATCATCGCCGCAACCATCGTCGGCTTGTTCCTCGGCGGACTGGCCTACTTCAATCTCGTCTTCAAGCCGAAGATGATCGGCGAGTTCATGTCGAAGATGGTGCCGCCGCCGGCGACGGTGACCTCGGAGGTTGCCCGGACCGAGCGCTGGACCGACCGGACGCACGCCATCGGCACGCTGGTCGCGATGGAGGGGGTGGAGGTCGCGCCCCAGGTCGCCGGGCTCGTGACCGAGTATTACTTCGACAGCGGCGACGACGTCGAGAAAGGCGCAAAGCTCGTGAAGCTCGATACGTCCGTCGAGGAGGCCGAGCTCGCCGACGGCAAGGCGACGCTCACGCAGGCCAATCTCGACTATGAGCGGCAAAGAAATCTCGTCGATAAGGGCGCCGTCTCCCAAGCCACACTCGATCAAACCGTCGCCAAGCGGGACTCTTCGCTCGCCGACGTGCAGCGGGTCGAGGCCATCATCGCCCAGAAGAACATCACGGCGCCCTTCGCGGGGCGGCTCGGCCTGCGCTACGTCGAGAAGGGACAATACGTTCCGGCCGGACAGCGTCTCGTCCTGCTCCAGGCGCTCGATCCGATCTGGGTCGATTTTCCCGTTCCAGAGACCCATGTCGGCAAGTTCGGCATCGGCAACACGGTCGAGCTTTCGGCCGACGCATTTCCGGATCGGTCATTCAAGGGCGAAGTGGAAGCGTTCGACGCAAGGCTGAACCAGGACGCGCGCACATTGATGGTGCGGGCCAAGGTGCCCAACCCGGACCGCACGCTGATGCCGGGCATGTTCGCCAATGTCGCCGTGCTTGCGGGCGGAGAGAGGGAAGTCGTCACCGTGCCGCGCACGGCCGTGACCTACGGCCTTTACGGCGACAGCGTGTG
>DATEMT010000013.1:0-6733 GCA_035275445.1 Methyloceanibacter sp.
GACCAAGATCCCCCGCTTCGCGTTCGAGAAGTTCCCCGGCTCGCAGCCGGTGCTGACGACGTCGATGAAGTCGGTGGGCGAGGCAATGGCCATCGGCCGCACCTTCCCCGAGTCGCTGCAAAAGGCGCTGCGCTCGATGGAGACGGGGCTGACCGGCCTCGACGACATCGCGTTCGATGGCCTCGGCCAGGGTGACGACAAGAACGTGATCCGCGCCGCGCTCGGCACGCCCTCGCCCGACCGGCTGCTCAAGGTCGCCCAGGCGCTCAGGCTCGGCTTCGACGAGGCGCAGATTTTTGAGGCGTGCCAGCTCGATCCCTGGTTCATCCGCCAGATCAAGGACATCGTCGATACGGAAGCGCGCGTGCGGGAGCACGGCCTTCCCGGCAATCAGGCTCAGTTCCGCGCCTTGAAGGCGATGGGCTTCTCCGACGAGCGGCTCGGCATGCTCGCGGGCGTCGAGGCGAGCGAAGTCGCGAGCAAACGCCGGGCGCTCGACGTGCATCCGGTCTATAAGCGCATCGACACCTGCGCGGCCGAGTTCGCCTCGCCAACGGCCTATATGTATTCGACCTACGAGGCCCCGTTCGCCGGCGTTCCTGCCTGCGAGGCGCGGCCGACGGAGGCGCAAAAGATCGTCATTCTCGGCGGCGGCCCGAACCGCATCGGCCAGGGCATCGAGTTCGACTATTGCTGCTGCCATGCGGCTTTTTCACTGTCGGACGCCGGCTACGAGACCATCATGGTCAATTGCAATCCGGAGACGGTCTCGACCGATTACGACACCTCGGACCGGCTCTATTTTGAGCCGCTGACCGAGGAGGACGTGCTCGAAATCGTCCGCATCGAGCGCCAGAACGGGACCGTGCTGGGGGTGATCGTGCAGTTCGGCGGCCAAACGCCGCTCAAGCTCGCCCAGGCGCTCGAGCGCGCCAAAGTGCCGATCCTCGGCACCTCGCCCGACGCCATCGACCTCGCCGAGGACCGCGACCGCTTCAAGGCGCTGATCGAGCGGCTCGGCTTGCGGCAGCCCCGCAGCGGCATCGCCCGCTCGGCCAAGGAGGCCAAGGCGATCGCGGCGAAGATCGGCTTCCCGCTCGTCATCAGGCCGTCTTATGTGCTTGGCGGCCGGGCGATGGAAATCGTCCACGACGAGACCCAGCTCGACCGCTACATCGCCGAGGCCGTGGTGGTGTCGGGCAAGAGCCCGGTCCTGATCGATTCCTATCTGCGCGACGCCATTGAGGTCGATGTCGACGCGATCAGCGACGGCGATGAGGTGTTCATCTGCGGCGTGATGGAGCATATCGAGGAGGCAGGCGTACATTCGGGCGACTCGGCCTGCTCGCTGCCGCCGCACTCGCTGAAGTCCGCAACGGTCGCCGATCTCGAACGCCAGACCATTGAGCTTGCCCGCGCGCTGAACGTGGTCGGGCTGATGAACGTTCAATTCGCCATCCAGAACGACGACATCTATATTCTCGAGGTCAATCCGCGCGCCTCGCGCACCGTGCCCTTCGTCGCCAAGGTGATCGGCCTGCCCATCGCCGGGATCGCAGCGCAAGTCATGGCGGGGAAGAAGCTCGCCTCGTTCGGCCTCAAGCGGCCGAAGCTCGACCATATCGCGGTGAAGGAGGCGGTGTTCCCCTTTGCGCGCTTCCCCGGCGTCGATCCCGTGCTCGGACCCGAGATGCGCTCGACCGGCGAGGTGATGGGCATCGACCGCGACTATGCGGTGGCCTTCGCCAAGAGCCAGCTCGGCAGCGGGTCGCGGCTCCCCCTCTCCGGCACAGTGTTCGTCTCGGTCAAGGACGCCGACAAGGACAAGGTCATGGCTCCGGTCAGGGCGCTCGCCGAGATGGGGTTCCGCATCATCGCCACGCGCGGCACCAAGCGTCACTTCGACGCCCACGGGATTCCGTGCGAGAGGGTTAACAAGGTGCTGGAGGGGCGCCCGCACGTGGTCGACGCCATCACCAACGGCGAGGTCGATATCGTGTTCAACACGACCGAAGGGGTGAAGGCGCTCGCCGACTCCTTCTCGATCCGCCGTTCGGCGCTGCTCTACCACATTCCCTATTACACCACCCTCGCCGGGGCCCAGGCCGTGACCGAGGCGATCAGGGCTCTCAGGGCCGGGAACCTGAGTGTCGCCCCATTGCAGAGCTATGTCGGCAAGCGCCCTTAGACGCGGGCCGAGACCCCTCTAAAAAATAGCCCAAATCAACGGATTCTTGACTTAGACTGGTCAATTCCTGGACATTGGACGGTCCCAGGGAAGCCAAAGGAGCTTTGACTGACATGGAGAAGGTGCCGATGACCGCGGAGGGATATGCCGCGCTTGAGGCTGAGATCAGGCATCTCAAGGCCGTCGAGCGCCCGCGCATCATCAAGCAGATCGCCGACGCCCGCACTCATGGCGACCTGTCGGAAAATGCCGAATACCACGCCGCCAAGGAGCAGCAGGGCATCACCGAGGCGCGGGTCGCAGACCTCGAGGACAAGCTGTCCCGGGCCGATATCATCGACGTCTCAAAGCTCAAGGGCGACCAGGTGATGTTCGGGGCGACCGTCACTCTGCTCGACGAAGATACCCACGAGAAGGCCAAGTACCGGATCGTGGGCGAAATCGAAGCGGAGGTGAGAAGCGGCAAGATTTCAATCACCTCGCCCATCGCGCGGGCCCTCCTCGGCAAGCGCAAGAAGGACATCGTCGAAGTCTCGACCCCGGGCGGCGGCAAGTCCTACCAGGTGCTCAAGGTCGAATACAAATAGCCCGATCGATGTTTCCTTCCGTGCTCTTTGCCTACGCCCGGTGACGATGATGGCAGCGTTCTTACGCGCAGTTGCGCTCGCGGTGGCCGTGCTCTCCCCGGCGGGCGTCGCACGGGCCGAGACGGCGGGAGCAATCGCGGTCGAGAATGCCTGGTCGCGGGAAGTGCCAGCAGGCGCGAGCGTCGGGGTCGGCTATCTCGCCATCAGGAATTCCGGCGATGAGCCGGACCGGCTCGTTTCGGCAAGCACGTCTGTCGCCGGCGAGACGGAGATCCACCAGACGACGATGGCCGACGGGGTGATGCGGATGCGCCCGGTGCCCGACGGCGTCCCCGTGCCGGCCAAGGGCAGCGTCATGCTGGAGCCCAACGGCTATCACTTTATGTTTATGGGTTTGACGCGGCCGCTCAAGGAAGGCGACGCCTTTCCGGCCAAGCTTGTGTTCGAGCGCGCCGGGAGCATCGAGGTTACGTTCCAGGTTCTCGGTATCGGCGCACAAGGCCCGAAGGCGGAGTGAGGCAACGCGCGGCCGGTTTGGAGCGACTTGAGGAATTCGTATCAGGAGGACGCCCTATGATCTCGAAGCCGCTGCCGTTGACACTGCTCGCATGCGTTTTGTCGGCAACGCTGGCCTTGGCCCATGAAGGGGCGACCGGCGTCGTCAAGGAGCGCATGGACCTGATGGATACGCAGAAGGACGCGATGAAGGTCATCGGCGACATGGCCAAGGGCAAGAAGCCGTTCGATGCGGCCGCGGCGACCAAGGCCGCCACCGATATCCATACCACCGCCAAGAAAATCCCCGATCTCTTCCCCGAAGGAAGCGGCGGGGAGAAGAACAAGAGCGATGCCCTGCCCGCGGTGTGGGAGAAGTGGGACCGCTTCAAGGGCGACGCCGACACCCTCGCGACCGCGGCGGACGCGCTCATCAAGGCGCTCGGCGAGAGCGGAAGCGAGGCCTGGAAGCCCGCATTCCAGAAAGTGGGCGAAGCCTGCAAATCCTGCCACGAGGATTTTCGCGCCGAGAAGAAGGATAAGCACCACTAGCCTTTAAGCGTCCCGGCGGCGTTTACGGGTCGTGGTATAATGCGCGCCTCAAGTGGCGTGGCGACATGATCGATAAGCTCGAATTCATTATCGCGCTGGCGCGGGAGCGGCATTTTGGCAACGCCGCCGAGGCCTGCGGCGTCAGTCAGCCGACGCTGTCGGCCGGCATCAAGCAACTCGAGGATTCGTTCGGCGTGCTGCTGGTGCAGCGGGGTTCCCGCTTCCAGGGCCTCACGCCCGAAGGCGAACGCGTGCTCGACTGGGCGCGGCGCATCGTCGGCGACACGCGCGCCATGCGCCAGGAGATCGACGCGCTGCGGAAGGGCCTTGCCGGCAATATCCGCATCGCGGCAATCCCCACCGCGCTCGCCATGGTGGCCATGATTACGACGCCGTTCCGCGCGCGCCATCCCGATGTCCGCTTCACCATCCATTCCCGCAACTCGATCGAAGTCTTGGGCCTGCTGGAAAACCTGGAGGTCGATGCAGGGCTAACCTATCTCGACAACGAGCCCTTGGGCCGGGTGCAGACGGTACCGCTCTACAGCGAGCAATACCGGCTGCTCGCCGCCGCCGACAGCCCGCTCGCCCATCGCGACAAGGTGACGTGGGCCGAGGTCGGCAAAGTGCCGCTGTGCCTGCTGACGCCAGACATGCAGAACCGCCGGATCATCGAGCAGTTGCTCAAAGCGGCGGGTGCGACGGCCGTGGCGCCGACGCTTGAGTCCGACTCCATCCTCGTGCTTTTCGCCCATGTCCGCACCGGCCGCTGGGCGAGCGTCATGCCGGCAAAGCTCGCCGAGGTGCTCGGACTGACCGAGACCATCCGCGCCATCCCGATCGTCGAACCCGAAGTCACCCATTCGATCGGGCTGGTCGTGCCGCACCGCAACCCGTTCACGCCCCTCATCAACGCCCTGGTCCACGAAGCGCGCGAACTCGCCCCGATTCTCGGCGGCACCGCGGAAGCGGGACGCGCTCGCGCCAAACGTGCGGGAAAGGCCGCCGCAGGCTGATTTCTCCGCAGTCAAGCCGCGGCGCCGGAGCCCCGTTTTCTATCGCGATTTCAGGCCCTTCCCCCGGCCGGCCGGCGAGCGGCGAACGATCAGGTTTTCCGATCGGGCCACGGAACGGCTTTATTGATTTCATTAAGTTTTTTCCGCATTTTGGGCATTGCTCAAAAAAGCGGCTGGGCATGCCACGTCACGAGCCATGGAACGCCGAGCGCGCGAGCGAAATCATCGCGCGGCATCGGCATCTCAAAGGGGCGACCCTCCCCATCTTGCATGCATTGCAGGAGACGTTCGGCTGCGTGCCGGAAGCTGCGACCCCGCTCATTGCCGAGGCGCTCAACCTGTCCCGCGCAGAAATCCACGGCACCGTCACCTTCTATCATGACTTCCGCAAGGAACCTGCCGGCCGGCGCGTGCTCAAGCTCTGCCGCGCCGAATCGTGCCAGGCCGCCGGCGGCGACGCGCTCGCCGCACGCGCCGAGAGCCTGCTCGGCGTCGCGATGGGCGAAACCACGGCCGACCGCCGCGTGACGCTCGAACCGGTCTACTGCCTCGGCCTCTGCCACTCCTCGCCCGCGGCCATTCTCGACAACCACGTACACGGCATGCTCGACGCCGCCAAGCTCGACGCCCTCGTCAAGGAGGCGCAGAGTTGAGCGCGCGCATCTACATCTCCCGCGATTCCGGCGCGCTGTGCGTCGGCGCCGAGTCGGTCGCAACCGCGTTCCGCAAGGCGTTGGACAAGCGCGGTCTCAAGGCCGAGATCGTGCGGAACGGCTCGCGCGGAATGTATTGGCTGGAGCCGCTGGTGGAGGTCGCGACGGCTGAGGGCCGCGTCGGCTACGGCCCGGTCGGCACAAAGGATGTCGAGGGCCTGATTGACGCCGGCCTGCTCCAAGGCAAGGCCCATCCGCTCGCGATCGGCCGCGTCGAGGACTATCCCTGGCTCAAGAGCCAGACGCGGCTCACCTTCAAGAATTGCGGCATCATCGATCCGCGCAGCCTGGAAGACTACCAGGCGCATGGCGGCTATGAGGGCCTGAAGAAGGCGATCGCCGCCGGACCCAAGGCGATCGTCGAGGAGGTCATCGCCTCGGGCTTGCGCGGCCGCGGCGGCGCGGGCTTCCCCACCGGGATCAAATGGCGCACCGTCGCCGAGACGCCGCCGCAACAGAAATACATCGTCTGCAACGCCGATGAAGGCGATTCCGGCACCTTCGCCGACCGGATGATCATGGAAGGCGATCCCTTCGTGCTGATCGAGGGCATGACCATCGCCGGCGTCGCCGTCGGCGCCACCTACGGCTACATCTACATCCGCTCCGAATATCCCGACGCCATCCGCGTCATGGAGCGCGCGATCATGCTCGCCGAGCGCGAGGGCCTGCTGGGCGCGGACGCGAAGTTCGATCTCGAAGTGCGCGTAGGCGCCGGCGCCTATGTATGCGGCGAGGAGACCTCTCTGCTGGAGAGCCTCGAGGGCAAGCGTGGCCAGGTGCGGGCCAAGCCGCCGCTGCCGGCGCACAAGGGCCTGTTCGGCAAGCCCACGGTCATCAACAACCTGATCTCGCTCGCCACGGTCCCCTTCATCCTGGCCGACGGCGCCGAGCGCTATGCGGCGCTGGGCATGGGCCGCTCGCGCGGCACCATGCCGATCCAGCTGGCCGGCAACGTCAAGCATGGCGGCCTGTTCGAGGCGGCGTTCGGCCTGACCCTGGGCGAGATCGTCGAGGATATCGGTGGCGGCACCCGCAGCGGCCGGCCGGCGCGCGCCGTGCAGGTCGGCGGCCCGCTGGGCGCCTACTTTCCGCGCAAGCTGTTCGATACGCCGTTCGACTATGAAGCCTTCGCCGCCCTCGACGGGCTGATTGGCCATGGCGGTGTCGTCGTGTTCGACG
>DATEMT010000014.1:0-6768 GCA_035275445.1 Methyloceanibacter sp.
CCGCTTTCTTTTGTATCGCCGCCATCTTCTCCCTTCCATTCAAGGCCGACGCGCAAGATACGGCGATCATCGGTCGCGGCGACGCAGCGGTTACCGGGTTCTCGGGTGCGCGGCAACTGGGCGACGTGCCGTCCGGACTTCAGCCGCTCGACGTCACGTTCATCGATGTCGACGGCGCGGTGCTCCAGGTGTTCGACCTGACGCAGCTCGGCGGGGCGCCGGCGGCGCAAGTCGCCAACGCGCCGATCAAGTTCAGCGCGACTTCCGGCGAGATCGGCCAGGTTTTCGCCATCGGCCTCGGCCCGGCGCCGAACACCGCAAGTGGCGCGCCCAACATCTATCTTGGCGCGACCTCCGCCTTCGGCCTTCAGATCGTGGTGCCCGATTCCGACGGCGACGGACGCCCCGAGCGGGTGAAGACCGGTCGACCGAACGCGGAATGGATGGCCGGCCAGTTCGGCCTCGGCAAGGCCGGCACGCCAGGTTCGGTCTGGCAGGTCGACGGCGCGACCGGGGCGGTGTCCCTCTTCGCCACCATCCCCGGCAACAGCGGTCCCGGGCTCGGCGACATCGTGTTCGACCCCGCCACCCGCCAGTTCTTCGTGTCCGACCTCGACACCGGCCTCATCCATCGTCTCGATGCGTCCGGTGCCCTGCTCGATACGTTCGACCATGGCGCGACCGGACGACAAGCCGCGGGGCTCGCCGCCGCAACCGACGACGGCGCCAAGGCCGATATCAAGAGTCCGGCTTTCGACAGCGAGAATTCCGCCACTTGGGGCTTTACGCAGCCGGAGCGTCGCGTGTGGGGCCTCGGCTTGCGCGCGGGCCGGCTCTATTACGCGGTTGCCGCCGGTCCCTCGATCTGGTCGGTGTCGATCAATCTCGACGGCACGTTTGGCGCCGACCCGCGCCTCGAGATCGAAGTTTCCGGCACGCCGGCCAATCACCCGATCTCGGACATCGCTTTCGATAACGCCGATTACATGTACGTCGCCGAGCGCGGCGGGATCAAAGGCAGCTACGGCTATTCCGTTTTTGCCGACGCGAAGCAGTCGGTGGTGTGGCGCTTCAAGCGCGAAATCCCCAACGATACGGCGACGCCCGGCATCTGGAGTCCGGTCCCCGACGAGTACGCCATCGGCTTTCCGCCCGACTATCGCAACACCTCGGGCGGAATAGCGCTCGGCTTCGGCTACGACAAGACAGGCGCCATACGACCCGGCGCCTGCGACGGGTTCGTCTGGTCCACCGGCGATTCGTTGCGTGACAACGCCGCCTATGCGGCGCAATTGGCCGCCGGCGGCCCGGCGATCATCCACGGCCTGCAAGGGACAGATCGTTCTCTGATCCGGCCCGACAACGAGCCGCCATTTGCCGCCTACTTCGTCGATTACGACGGCGTGTCCGACGATCCCGAGAATCAGGGTCACGCCGGAGATGTCGAGATCTGGCAGCCCTGCGACCTGAAGGCCGAGTTCGGCTCCTACGCGCCCGGACCTTACCTGCCCCCGAGTTCCACGCCGCCGATCGCCATCCCGCCGGGCACAACGCCCCCGGAGGGGACGCCGCCCGTGGGTTGGCCGGAGGGCACTTTCAATCTCCGTCTCGACAAGAAAGCCGTTCCTGGAGCCTGCGTCGCCGGCGGCCTTGGGTTCCTTTGCGACTACATCCTGCGCGTCACCAACCTTGGCCCGGACGCTTATTTCGGCCCTGTCGTCATCAACGACAAATTGCCTGCGGCACCGGCCGGCGCGGTGATGACCTTCGCCAATGTTCCGCCCTGGCTCTGCGTGGCGATCTCACCGACGGAGCACCAGTGCGACTTCGGTCCGACCGTGCTCCTGCCCGGCGATAGCGTCGATCTTCACGTCAGTGTCGATCTTCCCGTGGCCGCCCCCGTCTGCCACCTCGACAACTGGGCCAGCATGGTTTGGCCATGGGGCTTCGGCGACGCCGATCCGTTTGACGACTTCGCGTGGGCGACCGCGACCATACCCGCCGCCCATTGCCCCCCGCCCGAAGGTACGAAGACCAACCTCAGCATCGAGAAGTATCCGCTGGCCGAGGTCTGCACCGACAAGTTGGGCGTGTTCGAGTGCGAGTATCTCGTGGTGGTCCGAAACCTCGGGGGTGGCACCTACAACGGCGTCGTCAAGGTCGATGAGACCATACAAGCAGGCGCGACCGCGACCTTCCCGCAACCGTCATGGGGTTGCCCCGGCGCCGCGCCGAATTACACGTGCACCACCGGGCCTGTCGTGCTGACGCCGGGTCAAGCCGTTCAGCTTCACGCGGTCGTCAAGGTTCCAAAGAACCTTGCGCCGGACCTCGCTTGCCAGGCGACGAACAAAGCCAAGATCGCAGCGGCCTTAGGCGGTACGGATCAGAACACCTATCCCACCGACGACGAAGCCGAGGCCACAATGATCCTTCCAGGCGAGGTTGCCGATTGTCCGGCGCTGCCGCCCTTGAGCAACCTCAAGCTCCAGAAGACCGGACCGGCTGACAAATGTGCCCCGACCGGCGGGGACTGGGTCTGCGAGTTCAAGATCAAGGTGCAGAATTTCGGCGACGCTTACACGAGCCCGATCCAAATCACCGATGCGCTGCCGTTCGGAACGCCTCCCGGTGCTACGATTTCGTTCGCGGCGCCCGCCGGGTGGACCTGCGGCGGACCGGTGTTGTTCCCGAATCTTTACGTCTGCAACAGCGACAATCCGGATCTCAGCCACCTGGAAAGCGCCGAGATCATTGCCAAGGTCACGGTTCCGGTTGCGTCCGGGGTGAGTTGCGGCGTCACGAACAACGCGATGATTACCAAAGCGCCGGGCGGTACCCTGCTCAACTCCTTCGCCGGAGACGACACGAGTTCCGCCACCGCCACCTTCGCCCCCGTTTTCCCGCTCGACGGCTCCCCGGGTATCTGCCTCTCGCCCATGATCGTCGAGCCCGAGCCGCCGCTCACCGCACCGAAAGCGAAAGAGACCAACTTCACCATCACGAAAGCGGCCGGCCCAAGCCAAGCCACCGCCACCGGACAGAACACGACGTTCACCATCACGGTCACCAACGCGGGACCGGGTGCGTATAACGGGCCGATCGAGGTCCGCGACACGCTCTTCGATGGCGCAACCGTCGAGCCGTCGAACGGAAGCTGGTCGGCGCCGTGGGTGTGCGAGGGCCAATCGGCCGTAGGCCATCCCGAGCAGGGCATCTGCACGCATCCTGCCGTCGAGCTCGATCCCGGCGAGAGCGTCGTTCTCACCCTCGAGATCGAGGCGCCGAACAGCTTTGTCGCGCCCTCGGGCTCGCAGGTGAAGTGCGGCTACCAGAACGAGGTCGAGATCCTGAAACCCATGGGCGGAACCGCGCAGAACACGAATGCGGGCGACGACACGGCGTCGATCGACGTCGATTTCGCGCCGTTCGAAAAGCACGGGCAGACGTTCTGCGGGCCAGGACTTTCGACCCCGCCCTCACCGCCGCCACCGCCGCCTCCGTCGTGCCCGCAAGGTTGGTCGCCGACGCCAGTGCCGGGCAAGTGCTGCCCCGCAGGCAGCGCCTGGGACGGTGCGCAATGCAAGCACGATGTGACGCCGCCCAAGCTCTGCGAGCCGGGTCCGAACGAAGTGCGCAACGCACAAGGACAGTGCGTGTGCAAGTCGGGCTTTGACCGCGACAAGAATGGACTCTGCTTGCCGCCGCCACCGCCGCCCAAGCTCTGCGAGCCCGGCCCGAACGAAATCCGCAATGCGCAAGGACAGTGCGTGTGCAGAGACGGCTTCGCCCGCAACCCGAACGGTGTCTGCGTCCCGCCACCGCCGCCGCTCTGCGAACCCGGCCCGAACGAAATACGCGACGCGCAAGGACACTGCGTGTGCAAATCCGGCTTCGTGCGTGAAGCGAACGGACGCTGCGTTCCGCCCCTGAACCCTGCCGATATCTGCCGGGCCAAGGGTTGGACCTGGGACGGCAAGCGCTGCCTGGGCCCCGCCGATGCCTGCAAGCTCAAGGGCTGGAACTGGGACGGAAGGCAGTGCCTGCCGCCGCTCAGCCCTCCCGAGGAATGCCGGAAGAAGGGCTGGATTTGGGACGGCAAGCGCTGCCTGAGCCCGGCCGATGCCTGCAAGAGCAAGGGCGGCGTATGGGATGGGGCGAAGTGCCAGCCCAAAACCAATCCCGCCGAAGAATGCAGGAAGAGAGGCGGCGTGTGGAACGGCAGGACCTGCCAGAGCCCGGCTGAACTCTGCAAGGGGAAGGGCGGCGTTTGGGACGGGAGCAAGTGCAAGCCGAAGTCCAACGCCGCCGACGAGTGCAAGAAGAGGGGCGGGACTTGGGACGGCAAGCGTTGCGTGCCGAAGACCTCCGGTCCCGGCCTTTCGAGCCCGGGCGGCAGCCCCGCCGAACAGTGCCGGAAGGCCGGGAAGGTGTGGGACGGCAAGCAATGCCTCGGCCGCGCCGAGCAGTGCCGGGCCAGGGGCGGGGTGTGGGACAAAGCGACCAAGACCTGCAAGCCCGCCACCCTCGTCCCGCGGTAACCGCCGGCCCCTCAAGACCCGGGGGAAGCGGCGGCCGTGACCGGCCTTGGGCGTCCTCCGGGGGCACGCAAAGAAGCGCCGCCCGCGCCGATTTGGTCACGATTGTGAGTAGACTGTCGGGGCCAGAGTCCGAGCCCCCGGGGGAAACTCGATGGTCCAAAGCGGCGTACGCTTTCTAATCCTTGCCACCATGCTCCTCGCGCCTCAGCTTGCGCGCACGGCGCCGCCCGTGAGCGCGCCGGAAGAGGCCGTCGACGAAATCTTCGCCAAGAGCTTCCTCGGCAAGACCTATGACGATGAGCTGGAGGTCGAGGGCTGGATCGATCTCGGCGGCGGTCTGGTCGCCCCTCCGATCTATGTCCACCAATATCAGCGCGAGTTGGACGGCACCTACCTCGTGCTCACAAGCCGTGAAATCGCCAAGGCGGCCCCCGACGTTCCGGCCTCGTTCGTCGTGACCGACGCTCTGGTCGTGCCGGCGCCGCAGAAGGAGGCGGCGTTTTCCATCGCCTGCGTCCAGGGCGAGGACGCGACATTGAGGTTCCTGGGCGAGGCCAAAGGCAGCGAGAACAAGGAGTGGTGGAGCGACGTGCGCCGCGCCTGGGAGATATCGCTCGAGACCGGCGAGATCGCATCGATTCCGCCCAAAGGCGTTCGGTGCACCAACCCCAACTGGTGACGGCTCAGCTCGTCCTTGCGGTGATTTTTTACGGAGGGTGGGAACAAGCGATAGGGCCGCCGCCTTGTTCGAAACGAATAGCCGCCGGGCCTGGCGTGTTGAGAGGGTGAAGTTCAGTCCCCGCCATGACAACAGCCTATATCAACCGCATCGCGACTGCCGTGCCGCCCAACAACGTGCACGCGGGATTCGTTCGCCTTGCCGAAACGCTGCTTCCGGAGGATCACCGCGAGCGCACCATCTTTCGCCGCATGGCGGAGCGCTCCGGCATCGAGCGCCGCTATTCCTTCTTGACGCCGGCGTCCGAGAACGACACGGCCGAGCTCGACTCCGCCGCCTTCTACGTCAGGGGCCGGTTCCCCTCGACCGCGACGCGCATGCGGCTGTTCAACGACAAGGCCCCGGGTCTGGCCGCCGCGGCCGTCGAACAGCTCGGACTCGGCAGCGGCCGCGACAGCCTCACGCATCTCCTCATAACCTGCTGCACCGGCTTTACGGCGCCGGGTCTCGATCTCGAACTGGTGGAGCGCTGCCGGCTCCCCCGCTCTATCGAACGCAGCATCATCGGCTTCATGGGCTGCTACGCCGCCATCAACGCGCTGAAGCTTGCGCGTCATATCGTGCGCTCCGACCCGAAGGCGAGAATTCTGATCGTGAATTTCGAACTGTGCACCCTGCACCTCCAGGACACGAGCGACCTCGCCAAGCTTCTCACCTTCCTGATCTGGGGCGACGGCTGCGCCGCCTCGCTCGTCACCTCCGACCCGAAGGGCATCGCCATCGACAGTTTCCGCGCCGTGCATTTTCCCGACACGGTCGAGCTGATGCGCTGGGACATCGGCGACAGCGGTTTCGACATGATACTCTCGGGCAAAGTGCCCGCGGCGATCGAACAGGGCGTCCGCGCTCACGGCGATGAGATCCTGGCGGGGGCAGACCCGCGAACGATCGCGCTGTGGGCGGTTCATCCCGGCGGCCGCACCGTGGTTGACGCGGTCGAGCGCGCATTCGCCATTCCTCCGGCCGCGCTGTCGGCTTCGCGCGAGGTGCTGCGGGAATTCGGCAACATGTCGTCGGCGACGGTCATGTTCGTTCTCGACAAGCTGCTCGCGTCCAACGTGCGCAACGCGGCCGGTTGCGGCATGGCGTTCGGGCCCGGCCTCATCGCCGAAACCATGTTGTTCCGAACGGGAAGCATCGCTTGAACGCGGGGCAGGACGCGACCATGGCCTTCCCGCGCCGTCTCGAAACCGAGCTCCTTGATGTTCTGCCGGCCGACGATCCCGCCGCGATCAGATCGCGCCGCGACCTCAAGCTCCTCAATGCGGTGATGCTGCATCCCGTCATGATGGCGCGGCGCTTGCGCCGCCTCGCGCCTGTTCCGCCAAAGCGGATCGTCGAGCTCGGCGCGGGCGACGGCAGCTTGATGCTCCGCCTCGCCCGGCGCCTTGCACCGCATTGGCCGGGCGTCGTCACCGTCCTCGTCGATCAGCAATCGATTGTCCCCGCATCGACGCGCGCCCAGATGCACGATCTCGGCTGGCGGCA
>DATEMT010000015.1:0-7675 GCA_035275445.1 Methyloceanibacter sp.
CCTCCACAAGGCAAGCTGCCGCCGTTTCCGGCCGGCGGCCTCCCCGGGCTCCCGGGCGACTTTCCCAGGATTCCGCGGGGCCTTCCCGGCCTCCCCGGCTCGAAGAAACGATGAGATCGAATTGAACGAAGGAGAAACGAAACGATGTCCCTGAAGATCAGACTGGCACGGGCCGGCGCGAAGAAGCGGCCTTATTACCGCATCGTCGTCGCCGATTCGCGCAGCCCCCGCGACGGCCGCTATATCGAGAAGATCGGCACTTACGATCCGCTCCAGCCGAAAGGCTCGGGCGAGCGGGTGAAGTTCGTGGACGACCGGCTCAAGCATTGGCTCGGCGTCGGCGCCCAACCCACCGACCGCGTGCTGCGCTTCCTCGACGCCGCGGGCTTGAGGACGCGCGCCGCCAGGTCCAACCCCAACAAGGCCAAGCCCGGCAAGAAGCGCCTCGAGCGCGAAGAGGCAAAGCGGAGCGCAGCGGAACAGAAGGCCAAGGAAGCGGCCGAGGCCGCGGCGGCACCGAAGCCCGAGCCCGTGGCGGAAGCCCCGGCCGCAGAGCCCGCCGCCGAGCAGCCGGCTTCCGAGTAACCGCGTTGCCGGCGCGCGAGCTTGTGCTTCTCGGCGAGATCGGGGCGGCGCAAGGGCTCAAAGGCGAAGTCCGGCTCCGCTCCTACACCGCGGAGCCCGCGGCGATCGCCCGCTACGGCCCGCTCCTCGACGAGCGAGGCCGCGCCTTCGAGATCGAGCGCGTTCGCGTCACGCAGAAGGCGCTCATCGCCCGCATCAAGGGCGTCACCACGCGCGAAGCGGCCGAAGCGCTTGTCCGCACCAAGCTCTATGTCGAGCGCGACCGCCTGCCCGAGCGCGCCGAGGAGGAGTGGTACCACGCCGATCTCATCGGCCTCGCCGTTTTCGATACGGGCGGGAGGAAGATCGGCGTCGTCGTCTCGGTGCAGAATTTCGGGGCCGGCGACCTGGTCGAAGTGAAACCGGAGCAAGACGAGGCCACCGTGCTCGTCCCCTTTACGCGCGAGACCGTGCCCGAGGTCGATGTCGAAGGCCGCCGCCTCGTGCTCGCCCCGCCCGAGGGCTTGTTCGAATGACCTGGCGCGCGACCGTGCTCACGATCTTTCCCGAGATGTTCCCCGGCGCGCTCGGCTTGAGCCTTGCCGGCAAGGCGCTCGCCGAGGGGCGATGGGCGCTCGACCTCATCGACATTCGCGACTTCGCCGCGGACAAGCATCGCTCGGTTGACGACACGCCGGCCGGCGGCGGCGCCGGCATGGTGATGCGCGCCGACATTGCCGCGGCCGCCATCGATGCTGCCCGCGCCCGTGCCGAACCCGGCGCGCCTTCGCTCTATCTCTCCCCGCGCGGGACTCCGCTCACGCAAGCGCGGGTGCGCGCGCTCTCTGGCGGCCCCGGCGCGATCCTGCTCTGCGGCCGCTTCGAGGGCATCGATGAGCGCGTGCTCGAAGCGCGCCAAGTCGAGGAAATCTCGATCGGCGACTACGTCCTCTCGGGCGGCGAACTCGCGGCACAAGTGCTGATCGACGCTTGCGTGCGGCTTCTGCCGGGGGTGGCGGGCAACGCGGACTCGCTCAGCGAGGAAAGCTTCGCATCTTGCCTGCTCGAATACCCGCATTATACCCGGCCGCGCGAATGGGAAGGCCGCGCCATCCCCGACGTGCTGCTCTCGGGCGACCACAAGAAGATCGCCGAGTGGCGGCGCGACGAGGCCGAAGCCCTCACCCGGAAACGCCGTCCCGATCTGTGGGAGCGGAGCAGCAAGAAGAAACCTTGAGCGAGGAGAGAGCGATGACTTGGAGCATGCGTTGGGCGTTGTGCGCGTCCCTCATCTGTGCGGGTCCGGCTGCGGCCCAGGTCAAGACCGACCATCTTCTCGGCAAATTTTCCACGACCGACGACGGCTGCCGCGACGCGGCCACGCAGGATTTCGAGATCAGGCGGGGCATCGTCGAGGGACCTGACATCCTCTGCATCCTGGGCGCCACCCAGCCGACCGACAAAGGCACCGAGGCCTATGAGGCGAAGTGCAGGGAGAAGGGCGAGATGCGCCTCGGCACGCTGACCTTCGATCTTTCCGGCAAGCCCGAGCGTATCAGGATCATGGTCCCGGACCGGCAGGAGTGGATAACGCTTTATGTCTGCCGCTGAGGCGCGCCTCCTCCCGGCAAAACCCGCGTAAATCCATCGACAAGCGGGACAGGCTGGGTTAGGAAAGCCCCGCGCGAGGGCTTTCCATGAGCGCCCGCGCGACATGACCAAGGATCAATCAAAAAGAATGGCGTTCGCCGGAAGGCCTCGAGCCAAGGCAGGCGCCCCGAAAGGTATTGCCATGAATATCATCGAGCAGCTCGATAAAGAGCAGGCTGCGGCGCTCGCCAAGAAGCGCGAGATCCCCGAATTCGGTCCCGGCGACACCTTGCGCGTCAACGTCAAGGTGGTCGAGGGCGAGCGCACGCGCGTGCAGGCCTATGAGGGCGTTTGTATCGGCCGCTCGGGCGGCGGGGTGAGCGAGAATTTCACCGTCCGCAAGATTTCCTACGGCGAGGGCGTCGAGCGCGTCTTCCCGGTCTATTCGCCGCTGATCGATTCGATCGAGGTGGTGCGGCGGGGCCGGGTGCGCCGGGCCAAGCTCTATTACCTGCGCGGCCTGCGCGGCAAAGCGGCCCGCATCACCGAGCGGCAGGAGGTCAGGGGCAAGCGCGACGAGGGCTTCAAAGGCTTCAAGCGGCCGAAGGGCGAGCCCGACGATCTCAAGCTGATCCAGGGCGTTTCGGCCGACCGGGAGAAGAAGCTGAACGAGCTTGGCCTGATCAAGTTCGAGCAGATCGCCAATCTTTCCGACGACGAAATCGGCTGGCTCGACGAGAAGCTTTCCCTCAAGGGCGCGATCGAGCACGACGATTGGGTCGGCAAATCGGTCGCTCTGATGGCCGAGACCACGGCTGGCGAAGTCCCCGCCGAGGACGAGGAGGAGGCCGAAGGCGAGGCCGAGGCCAAGTCTGCGAAGGCCGCCAAGGCGAAAGACAAGGCCAAAGAGGCCAAGGCCAAGCAAGAGAAGAAGCCCAAGAAGGGCTAGAACTGGACTCTCGCGGGCTCGGCCGGCTTCGAGCCCGCAGGGATTTGTAAACCGTGCGCTGAGAGGCTATCTCTGCCTTGACGCAATCAAGACCCTTGCCATGACGAAGCCGCGCACGCTCTACGACAAGATTTGGGACGCCCATCTCGTGCATGAGGCGCCCGACGGCACTTGCCTCATCTATATCGACCGCCACCTCGTGCATGAGGTGACGAGCCCGCAGGCCTTCGAGGGCTTGCGCATGGCCGGGCGGAAAGTGCGCGCGCCGGAGAAGACGCTTGCCGTCGTCGACCACAACGTGCCGACCACCGACCGCAGCCAGGGCATCGACGATCCCGAATCGGCGCTTCAGATCGCCACGCTGGCCGAGAACGCGCGCGAGTTCGGCATCGAGTATTACAACGAGCGCGACCGTCGCCAGGGCATCGTGCACGTGGTCGGGCCCGAACAGGGCTTCACCCTCCCCGGCACCACCATCGTCTGCGGCGACAGCCATACCTCGACCCACGGCGCGTTCGGCGCGCTGGCCCACGGCATCGGCACGAGCGAGGTCGAGCATGTGCTCGCGACCCAGACGCTGATCCAGCAGAAGGCGAAGAACATGCGCGTGCGCGTCGAGGGCGCGCTACCCGAAGGCGTCACCGCCAAGGACATCATCCTCGCCATCATCGGCGAGATCGGCACCGCGGGCGGCACCGGCCACGTGATCGAATATGCGGGCGATGCGATCCGTGCGCTCTCGATGGAAGGGCGCATGACCATCTGCAACATGTCGATCGAGGGCGGAGCCCGCGCCGGCCTGATCGCCCCCGACGCGACGACCTTCGACTACATCAAGGGCCGTCCGCGCGCGCCGAAAGCGGGCGCCTTCGAGCTGGCGCGAGCCGATTGGGAGCGGCTTTATTCCGACGACGGCGGTGAGTTCGACCGCGAAGTCGTCTTGCACGCGGAACGGCTGCCGCCGCTCGTCACCTGGGGCACGTCCCCCGAGCAGGTGGTTTCGGTCACGGGCCACGTTCCCGTTCCCGCGGCGATTCAAGACGACACCAAGCGGCGCGCCGCCGAGCGTTCGCTCGACTATATGGGCCTCATCGGCGGAGAGAAGATCACCGACCTCGCGCTCGACCGCGTGTTCATCGGCTCGTGCACCAACGGCCGCATCGAGGATCTGCGCGCCGTCGCCAAGGTCGTCGAGGGCCGCAAGGTCAATGAGCGCGTCCGCGCCATGATCGTGCCGGGGTCGGGCTTGGTGAAAGCGCAAGCCGAAGCCGAAGGCCTCGACCAGGTTTTCAAGGATGCCGGCTTCGAGTGGCGCGAGCCCGGCTGCTCCATGTGCCTCGGCATGAACCCGGATCAGTTGGCGCCGCGCGAGCGTTGCGCCTCGACGTCCAACCGCAATTTCGAGGGACGGCAGGGCAGGCTCGGCCGCACCCATCTCGTTTCGCCGCAAATGGCCGCCGCTGCCGCCATCGCCGGCCGCTTCGTCGATATCCGCGAGTTCCGCTAAACGCCAGGCACGCCATTCCCGAGCTGAGCGGCGCGGGGGGACGCGCGCCTGCCGGGAATGACGTGCCGGTTGCGCGGGGTGAGCGGGAGGGGCGACTCAAAGCCCCGCGCGACTTAGCGATGCCTCAGCGGTTGCGGCCGTAATCGCGGTCGCCGTCGCGGTCGTAACCACCGCCGCCGTTGTTGTGGTTTCCGTTCCAGTTGCCGCCGCCGTTGCGGTCGGCATAGTGGCCGCCGCCATTGCCGCCCCAGTAGCGCGGACCGGAGCCGTAGCCGTGGCTGAAGCCAGGGTAACGGTAGTAGCGCGCGCACCATCCGTTCCACGGGCCGCACACCGGACGGCACCAATTGTTCCAGGCCCCGCAGCGCGGCGCGCACCAGCCGTTCCACGGGCCGCAGGCGTAGCCCGCTGCGGCAGGGGAAGGCGTGGCGGCGGTTCCGGCGGCAAGCATCCCGGCGAAGCCGAGCGCGGCAAACAGGCTTTTCCTAACCATGCTGATACCCTTTCTGCACTCCCCGGCCCGCTTGAGTGCGGGCGCGAGTATTGGTTCGGACAATGGCGCGGGTGGCCTGAACCGGGTCTGATCGCTACATTCATGCAAGGTTCAGCTTGGAGCGGCGGGTTGCGCATATGATCGACTGGAACGAACTCGAAGCGCCGGACCTCGCCGGGTTCGAAGTCATCGCCGGCAAAGCCTATGGGCGACTGCCCGCGCACTTCCGCGCGCTCACGAGCGATCTCCTCATCCGCATCGAGGACTTTGCCACCGACGACGTGCTCGATCAGCTCGGCATCGAATCGCCGTTCGATCTGCTCGGGCTCTATTCCGGCATCGACCTTGCGCGCAAAAGCGTGTCCGACGTCACCACCGAGCCGGACATGGTCTTCCTCTACCGCCGGCCGATTCTCGATTATTGGGCCGAGCACGAGGAATCGCTCGGCGCCATCATCACCCATGTCCTGGTGCATGAGATCGGCCACCATTTCGGCCTGTCCGACGCCGACATGGAGCGCATCGAAGCCGAAGCGGTGGGCTAGGCGGCCTTCGGCGATTTGGCGTTGACGCTCGCGCCTCCCCCTCGCAGACTGCGGCCGAAGGGACCAAGGCGGCAGGGGGAACAAGAATGAGACTGGCTGCCCGGCTCTTGGTCGCGCTCGCGCTCCTGACCCTGCTTTCTCAGACAACGCCGCTCGATCGCAGCGCTGTCGCGCTCGAACAGGGCAAGTTCGTGGCGCCCGGGCGACTCGTGGTCGCCGGCCGAAAACTCTCCTGCGGCAAGACTGCGACGCTCCTTCGCGACTTCGAGGGCTTCGCCGTGTCCTCCACCGTCATCATGCTGAACTTGGAAGCGCTGAAAGACCTGCCGCGGCAGGTGCAGTGGCTGATCTACTATCACGAATGCGGACATATCCTTTTTGGATCGAGTGAAACCGCGGCCGATTGCTATGCGGTCAGGCGCGCCCGGCGCGAGGGTTGGCTCGGCAGCACGGCGCTCGAAGACGTTTGCGCCGTGTTCAACATTGCCGGCCACGGCCCTCTCCACCCCGATCCCGAGCAGCGCTGCGATCAGCTCCGGCAATGCTTCCTCAAGAAAGGGAGCATCACGGCCAAGGAAGAGCCGAGATGACGCATGTCGGCGCGATTGCGCCGACTCACGGGGAGCCTTAGACTGAGAGCATGAGGGACGAACGGGCGAACCTGGGGGCGATGTTCTGCGGCCTTGTGGCGATCGCGTTTTGCGCCGCCTGCCCCGCCCCCGCCGGCGCCCAATGGTCGGGCCGGGAGGGCTCCACCACCGCAGGCCCCAGCCTCGACGACTATGTGAAGGACGTTGGCGCCGACGCCAAGGTCATTCCCCAAGGCCAGCTCAAGATCGACGGCATGTCCGTCAGCTGCGGTAAGCGCCCGACGGTGCTGAACCCGAATTTCGACAGTTGGGGGGGCGCCTTCCCCGGCTTCATGATCCTCAACAACAAGAAGATCCTCGGGCTCTCGACCCAAACCAAGCTCTACATCTACTCGCATGAATGCGGGCACCAGTTCGAGGGCGCCGACGAAACCAAGGCGGATCTCTTCGCCATCAGGCGCGGCGTCAAACGGGGCTGGCTCGACGCCCAAGGCATGGAGGACATCTGCACCTTCATCTCGCAGTTGAAGGGTGACGCCGTCCACCCGCCGGGGCCGCAACGCTGCGAGACCATGCGCAAATATTACCGCGAGCTGATCGGAGGCTCGGGCGAGCAGACCGCCGCGCCCGCCACCTCCCCCAAGCCGCAGACGCTCGGACCGGCGCAGTAGGGCCGGCGTCACGCCTCAGAAGATCCAGGCGATCATCAGCCAGAAAATCACGAAGAAGATCAAAAAGCCGAGAATCGTGAACGGCAGCTCGCCGAAAATGGCGTCGCCGCCCGATACGATCGCCATCACCAGAATGACGGCGAAGGAAACGCCGAAGGCGATCAGCGCGGCGTTCTTGAGCCCGAGCCCTTCCGAGAAAGGATCGCCGTCGCCGAGCCCGCCACCGAGGTAATAGAGGCCGGCGCCGCCGATGATGACGAGCAAGAGGATTCCGATGATTGCCGCGACAAGCAGCCTCAGCGCCTCGTTGCGCTCACTCCTGTCGTTCGGCCTTGCCATCACTTGCCTCCGGCTCAGTTGCGATTCTCGCGCGTCTCTTGCGCGTTCGAGATCGCTTCGCTGATGAGATGCGGATCGGGCATGTCGGCGATGGTGAACTCGGGCAGGTCCCCGGCGGTGGAGATTTGGATGGTCCCGACCCCGAGAATGCGATTGACGAAGGTCTGCATGAGATTGACCGAGCGGATGTGACGGAGCGACACCGAGGTCCGGTCCTTGCTTAGTATGCCCTTCTCGTAGAGGAGATCGCTGTCGGTGATGGTGACCTTGGTCGCGCGCGTCTTGATGTACCAATAAAGCAATATGAGAATGCCGGCGCCGAGCGCCGCGATGAGCAGGACCGCGAGGATGAACCAGAAGGGATGGGCCCGGAACATGGCGGGGTGCGCCTCGTAAATCACTTGGTCCGGCATCGTCGATTCCCTCT
>DATEMT010000016.1:0-2851 GCA_035275445.1 Methyloceanibacter sp.
TATCGCCTGCGCGAGCGGCGCAAGCGGCTGGCGGTGGCCGGCCAGCGCGGCAGCCTCGAGCAGATGATGAGCAATCTCAAGGCCGCCGGCACTAAGGAGTTCACGCTTCTGGTCAAAGGCGACGTGCAGGGCTCGGTCGAGGCGATCCTGCTGCAAGCCGAGGTGCTCGAGCTTGGCGCCAATCCCGACCGTCCCGCCGAAGGCGTGATCGTCGAGGCGAAGCTCGAACGCGGCCGCGGTCCGGTCGGCACGGCGCTGATCCAGCGCGGCACGCTCAAGCTCGGCGACCTCATCGTCGCGGGCCAGGCTTGGGGCCGCGTGCGAGCGCTGCTCAACGATGTCGGCGAGAACGTGAAGGAAGCGGGCCCCTCGGTTCCGGTCGAGGTGCTCGGCTTCGACTCGGCGCCCGAGGCCGGCGACCAGTTTGCCGTGGTCGAGAACGAGGCGCGCGCCCGCGAGATCACCGACTACCGCATGCGCGAGCGGCGCAAGCGGCTTGCGGTTGCCGGTGCAAGAGGCAGCCTCGAGCAGATGATGAACCAGCTGAAAGAGGCCGGCATCAAGGAGTTTCCCATCGTCGTCAAAGGCGACGTGCAAGGCTCGGTCGAGGCGATCACCACGGCGCTCCACAAGGTCGGCAGCGACGAGGTCAGGGCCCGCATCATTCACGCGGGCGTGGGCGGCATTACCGAGTCCGACGTGTCGCTCGCCGCGACTTCGAGCGCGGTGGTGCTCGGCTTCAACGTGCGCGCCAACGCGCAGGCACGCGAGGTGGCCGAGCGCGAAGGCGTCGAGATCCGATACTACGCCGTGATCTACGATCTCGTCGATGAGATGAAGTTGGCGATGTCGGGCCTACTCGCGCCCACCTTGCGCGAAACCTTCCTCGGCAACGCCGAAATCCTCGAAGTGTTCACCATCTCGAAAGTGGGCAAGGTGGCGGGCTGCCGCGTGACCGAGGGCAAGGTCGAGCGCGGCGCGCAAGTCAGGCTTATCCGCGATAACGTCGTCGTGCATCAGGGCAAGCTCTCCACGCTCAAGCGCTTCAAGGACGAGGTGCGCGAGGTGGTGGCGGGCCAGGAATGCGGCATGGCCTTCGAAGGCTATCAGGACATGCGGCAGGGCGATGTGATCGAGTGCTTCCAGGTCGAGCACGTCAAGCGCACGCTCTAGTCATACGGTCATGCCCGCGGAGGCGGACGTCCGGCGGCGGCGATGCGCGTTGCTTCATCGCAGCTTTGGTAGTTACTGGATTCCCGCCTTCGCGGGAGTGACGCCGAGAAGTCAGCATAAATAATGAGCCATCGCGACAAACGCCGGGAAGCCTCGAGCAAGCCGCCCTCGCAGCGTCAGTTGAAGGTCGGAGAGATGATCCGCCACGCGCTCGCCGAGATCTTCGCCCGCGGCGAGATCGTGGACGAGGTGCTGACCCGGCACTCGCTCACCGTGCCCGAAGTGCGCATGTCGCCCGACCTCAAGCTCGCCACGGTTTATGTCATGACGCTCGGCGGCGGAGAGGCCCAAGAGGCGGTCGATCATCTCGACAAGCACAAGCGCTTTCTGCGCGGCGTCTTGGCCAAGCGCGTCAACATGAAGTTCATGCCGGAACTCAGGTTCAAGGTGGACACCTCATACGACGCGGCATCCCGCATCGACGAGCTGCTGGCACGGCCGGAGGTCGCCCGCGACCTCGACGACTAGCCGGGGGAGCGGGCGAGATACCATGGCGCGGCGCAAAGGACTTCCGGTCAACGGCTGGCTCGTCTTCGACAAGCCCGCAGGCATGACCTCGACGCAGGCCGTCGCACGCGTGAAGCGTCTCTATCAGGCGGCGAAGGCAGGACATGCCGGCACGCTCGATCCGCTCGCAACCGGCATTCTTCCCATCGCCTTCGGCGAGGCGACCAAGACCGTGCCCTTCGCGGTCGAAGGCAGCAAGGAGTATCGCTTCACGGTTCGTTTCGGCACCGAGACCGACACCGACGACGCCGAGGGCAAGCCGATCGCGCAAAGCGACCGGCGGCCGTCCGGCGCCGAGATCGAGGCGAGGCTTGCCGATTTCACCGGCGACATCGAGCAGGTGCCGCCGCGTTATTCGGCGCTGAAGGTCGATGGCGCTCGCGCCTACGACCTCGCCCGCGACGAGGAGGAGTTCGAGCTGGCGCCACGGCGCGTGTCGATCGCCTGGATCAGGTTCCGCGACCATCCCGACCGGGACCGCGCGGTGCTCGAGGCGCGCTGCGGCAAGGGCACTTACGTGCGGGCGCTCGCCCGCGATCTCGGCCGCGCGCTCGGGTGCTACGGCCATGTCGAGGCCTTGCGCCGGACACGCGTCGGCGCCTTCGGCGAGGACGGCGCGGTGACGCTCGCCGCCCTCGATGGGCTGGCCGAGCGGGGTCACGAGGCGCTTGTCGGCGCGCTCCGGCCGGTCGAGACTGCGCTTTCCGATATCCCTGCGCTCGCCGTCTCGGCACAAGATGCCGACCGGCTCAGGCGGGGACAGGCCGTGCTCCTGCGGGGCCGCGACGCTCCGGTCGTCGAAGGCATGGTCTATGCCACCTCGCGCGGCACGCTGATCGCACTCGGCGAGGTGGAGCGCGGCGAGCTTCACCCCAAGCGCATCTTCAATCTGCCTCAGCGTCCTTCCGGGGTCCGCCTCGCGGGCGAATGAGGCGGCCCGAACGCGACGAAATTCCGCTGGCCTCGCCGCCGATTATCCCTATATTGCCCTCGTTCGCGTCGGGCGGCGCCCGATGCCTGCAAGAGCCGACCGTGCTGGACGACATCCCGGCCCGGCCATCATAAACCCGCAAACCGTAAGGAATTTTTCGATGTCGATCAGCGCTGATCG
>DATEMT010000017.1:0-7726 GCA_035275445.1 Methyloceanibacter sp.
CGCCTGCCTCCTCCTCCCTGTGTCCGTCTTCCTGGCGAAAGACGTGTGGATCTGGGCGGCGCTCGCCGGGAGCCTCCTCTTCGTTCTCGCTGTCGAGTTCCTCAACACCGCGATCGAGCGGCTGTGCAACCATATCGAGCCGCAGAAACACGAGGCGATCCGCATCACCAAGGACCTCGCCTCGGCCGGCGTGTTCTTCGCCCTTGCGCTTGCCGGCCTCGTCTGGGCCGTGGCGCTGTGGGACCGCTTTATGAGCTGACGGTCACGGCGCGGACGCGGCGATCTTCTTGCTCTCCCCTTGGGGGAGAGCACGCGCCGCTTGCGGCGCGGTGAGGGGTCAGGCGCGAAGCGCCGTCGTTGAGGCCCCCTCACCCGGCTCGCTGCTGGGGAGCAGCTCGCCACCCTCTCCCACGAGGGGAGAGGGTGCATCAGTGCGTTCGGCGGCAAGGAAGTGTCAGGGGGCGAACGCGGCGATTGCCGCGCGCAGCTCCTCGATCCCGTCGCCGGTTCGGGCCGAGGTCGTGAGGATCTGCGGATAGGCCGCCGGGTGCTTGGCAAGGTCGCTTGCGACTTTCGCCCGGATCGCCTCGAGCTCGGAGGCTTTCGGTTTGTCGGCCTTGGTCAGCACGACTTGATAGGAGACCGCGGCTTCGTCGAGCAGCGTCATCGTCTCGGTGTCGTTGGGCTTAATGCCGTGTCTTGCATCGACGAGAAGGAACACGCGTTTCAGCTCGCGGCGCCCCTTGAGGTAATCGCCGATCAGCCGCGTCCAGCCCTTGACTTGCGCTTTCGGAGCCTGCGCGTAGCCGTAGCCCGGCATGTCGACCAGATAGAGCGCACCATTCTTGCCGAGCACGAAGAAATTGAGCTCGCGCGTCCGTCCCGGCGTCACCGACACTCGGGCGAGGCTCGTGCGTCCGGTGAGCGCGTTGATGAGGCTCGACTTGCCGACATTGGAGCGACCCGCGAAGGCCACTTCGGCGCGGCCGTCGCGCGGCAGGTCGGCGATGCTCGTCACGCCCTTGACGAAGGTGCAAGGGCCCTTGAACAGCGCCTCGCCTTTGGCGAGATCGGCTTTGGTGAAGTCGCTTGTCATCGCCGGGCTCGACCCGGCGATCCAGTAAGCACCGGGATGTCTTGGCTGCGGATGGTGGTGGCTCCTGGATTGCCCGCCTGCACCGCCAATGACAAGGACGAATAACCAGCGTCAGCCCTCGGCCTCGCCCTTGGCCTTGGTCTTGTTGTTCTTGAAGCCGAGATTTTCCAGCAGGGGAATGTCCACCCCTTGCCGGTGCATGATCACCGATTGCTGGATCACCGACAGGAGGTTGTTCCACGCCCAGTAGATGACGAGACCGGCGGGGAAGGAGGCGAGCAGGAAGGTGAAGAACACCGGCATCCAGGCGAAGATCTTCTGCTGCACCGGATCGGGCGGCGCCGGATTGAGCTGCATCTGCACCCACATGGTGATGCCCATGATGATCGGCCAAACGCCGATCATCAGGAGATGCGGCGGGTCCCACGGAATGAGCCCGAACAGATTGAAGATCGTCGTCGGGTCCGGCGCCGACAGATCCTGAATCCAGCCGAAGAAGGGCGCGTGCCGCATCTCGATGGTGATGAACAGCACCTTGTAGAGCGCGAAGAAGATCGGGATCTGCACCAGGATCGGCAGGCAGCCGGACGCCGGGTTGACCTTCTCCTTCTTGTAAAGGTCCATCATCGCCTGTTGCTGGCGCATGCGGTCGTCGCCAAAGCGCTCCTTGATGCGCTGCATTTCGGGCGCGAGCTTCTTCATCTTGCTCATCGACACGTAGGACTTGTTCGCGAGCGGGAACAGGATGAGCTTGATGATGACGGTGACGATGAGGATCGCGACGCCGAAATTGCCGACCAGCTTGTAGAAAAAGTCGAGCGCGAAGAACAGCGGCTTGGTCAGGAAATAGAACCAGCCCCAATCGATCAGCCGGTCGAATCGCGGGATGGCGTAGGTCGCGGCGTAGCCGTCGACGACATTGACTTCCTTGGCGCCGGCGAACACGCGCCCCTGCGCTTCGGCGGTCTGTCCCGGCGCGATCGCAAGCGGCCCCATGAGGTAATCGGTCTGGAAGATGTCGCGGCCGTCCGGTTGCTTCCGCCCCGAGAACGTGGCGTCGAAGGCTTTTCCCTGTTCCGGAATGAGCGCGGTCGCCCAATATTTGTCGGTGATGCCGAGCCAGCCGTTCTTGCTGGCGATTTGCACCGGCTTCTCCTCTTTGAGCGCGTTGGCGTAGGTGATTTCTTCCAGCCCCTCGTTGACCACGCCGATCAGGCCCTCATGCAGAATGTAGAAGCCCTGGACGTGAGGCGTCTCGTGGCGGGATACGAGCGCGTAAGGATGGATGGTGACGGTGTCGGCGCCGGTATTGGCCACCTTGTCGTCGACCGTGAACATGTATTTGTCGTCGACCGAGATGGTGCGGGTGAATTTCAGCCCCTTGCCGTTGTCGTAAGTGAGCGTGACCGGCGCGCCTTGCGTGAGTGGCGCCTCGCTCGCGGCCGTCCACAGCGTGTCGGCGGTGGGGAGGGCGAGGCCTTCGCCGCCGACGAAGCCCAGTTCCGCGTAATAGGCGTGCGGACCGCCCGCCGGCGACAGCAGCACGACTTGCGGGCTCGAAGGCTCGACCGTCTCGCGGTAGTCCTTGAGCGTGAGGTCGTCGATGCGGCCGCCTTTCAGCGCGATCGAGCCCTTTAGGCTCGGCGTGTCGATGGCGATGCGCGGGCTTTTGGCGAGCGCCTCCTCGCGGGTGAGCGCGACGGCGGCGGCGCCCGCCTGCGGCGCGGTCCGTTCCGGCGCGCCGCCGCTTTGCGGCTGCGGCGGCCCCGACTCGACATGCTGCTCCTGCTGCGCCGCTTGCTTCGTGCCGGGGGGAGGCGGCTTCGGCAGGAACAACACCTGCCAGGCGAACAAGACGCCGAGAGACAGGAGAATGGCGAGGATGAAGTTGCGGTTGTTCTCGTCCATGTCGCTTTCAACTCAAGGCCCGCACGTTTCCCCCGCGCGAGCGGTGAAATCGAAATGAGGGCGTTCAGCGTCTCTTTGGCGGGGAGGGCGCGTGCGCCTTGGCGAACGCGCGGTCGAGATCCTTGATTAACGCGGTGAAGGGCCGTTGTACCGTGCCCTCCCGCGCGATCAA
Organism: Methyloceanibacter sp.; assembly: GCA_035275445.1. Taxonomy (GTDB): domain Bacteria; phylum Pseudomonadota; class Alphaproteobacteria; order Rhizobiales; family Methyloligellaceae; genus Methyloceanibacter. The sequence goes on from DATEMT010000017.1 coordinate 3,177, forward strand.
GACATAATCATAGCCCGCCAAGGCATGCGCCGGCGCGGCGAGCCGCACCGCCTCCTTCAATCGCCGCCGCGCCCGGTTGCGGATGACGGCCGATCCAAGCGTCTTGGTTGCCGTGAAGCCGAAACGGGCAATATTGGGGTCATCCTCCGCGCCGGTCGCGCGTGGCCGTGCCTGGAGCACGAGCGAAGGCGCGGCATAGCGCGTACCGTCCCGGACATATAGGAACTCTCTGCGGGTCTTGAGGCGTCCGATTGCCGTCACGAGCGAGCGCGTCAGGCCGACAGGCGCTTGCGCCCCTTGGCTCTGCGCCGCGCCAGCACCTTCCGTCCGCCCTTCGTCGCCATACGCGCGCGAAAACCGTGCCGCCGCTTGCGGACGAGCCGCGATGGTTGGTAGGTCCGTTTCACGGAAAAAGGCTCCTTGACTTGGGCTTAAGGGGCGGGACGGGCTCGGATCCCGCGACCCCGTGGGCTTATAGGGTGACGCGGCGGGCGAAGTCAATCCTGGGGGATGACGCCGTATCACAATAGCGCGAAAGCCTGTTCCGCACCGGTCGAACATGGTCCATCTACCTCCTGGATGAACGGAGCGCGGACCAGGTGAATACGGCGCAACAAACCGCTGGCGGCGTCACGGGCTGGCTCAAGCGCCTTTGGCCGCTCATCGCCCTTCTCGGCGCGACGGCGCTGGTGTTTGCCATGGGCTGGCACCGCTACTTCACCTTGACCTCGCTTGCCGAACACCGGGAGGCGTTGCGGCACCTCATCGACGCCCATATGCTCTTGAGCCTTGCCGCCTTTGTCGCGCTCTATGTCGCCGTCGTCGCCCTGTCGCTGCCCGGCGGCGCCGTCATGACCATTGCCGGCGGCTTCCTGTTCGGCTGGTTCGTCGGAGGCACGGCTTCCCTGGTCGGCGCCACGATCGGGGCGACGATCGTCTATCTCATCGCCAAGAGCACGCTGGGGACGCTGCTCGCGCAACGCGCAAATCCCTTCCTGTCGCGCTTTCGCCAAGGATTCCAGGAAGATGCCTTTTCCTATCTGCTCTTCCTCCGGCTCGTGCCGATCTTTCCCTTCTGGCTCGTCAACCTTGCCCCTGGACTGCTCAACGTCAGTTTCGCTACCTATGTCGCGACCACTTTTCTTGGCATTATCCCGGGAACATTCGCCTTTGCGCTGGCCGGTAGCGGCTTGGACAGCGTTATCGAGGCGCAACGGGCGATGTACGAGTCCTGCCTTGCCAAGTCCGGATCGGGAGGCCAAGAGTCGTGCTCATATTCGCTCGATCCCGGGACGCTGTTGACCCCGGAACTGATTGCGGGGTGCGTGGCGTTAGGGTTCGTGGCGCTCATTCCCGTGGTTCTGAAGCGGATCAGACGGGCGCCTTGAAGCGTTTGGCGATGGGGGACCGGCAGGTATGGAAGAGGTACTGAAGCCCGACCTCTGCGTGATCGGCGCGGGCTCAGGGGGATTGTCGGTCGCGGCGTCGGCGGCGCAATTCGGCGTGCCTGTGGTGCTCATCGAAAAAGGGCGCATGGGCGGCGACTGTCTCAACTATGGTTGCGTCCCCTCGAAAGCCCTGCTCGCCGCGGCGAAGCGGGCGGAGGCGGTCAGGACCGCATCGACCTTCGGCATCGACGTCATCGAGGCTCAGATCGACCATCGCGGCGTCCACGATCACGTGCACGGCGTCATTGCCGCCATCGCCCCCAACGATTCGATCGAACGCATGACCGGCTTGGGCGTTCGCGTCATTCAGGCGCAAGCCTCGTTCCTCGACAATCTCACCGTTGAAGCCGGACGCGTGCTGGTGCGCGCGCGCCGTTTCGTCGTCGCCACCGGATCGCTGCCTTCGATCCCGCCGATTCCCGGACTGGACGAGGTGCCCTATTTCACCAACGAGACGATTTTCGACGTGAGCGAACGCATCCAGCATCTCATCGTGCTGGGCGGCGGACCGGTCGGACTCGAGCTCGCCCAAGCCCATCGCATGCTCGGCTCGCATGTCAGCGTGTTCGATGTCGGCAACATCCTCGCCCATGAAGACCCCGACGCCGCCGCGGTCCTCGTCAAGCGGCTCACCGACACGCAAGTGATGCTGCACCCCAACACGCGGGTGGAACGCGTCGAGCGTTCGACGCAAGGCATCTCGGTGTATTTCACCGAGAACGGCGAGGAGACCGCGGTCAAGGGCACGCATCTGTTCGTCGCCACCGGACGCAAGCCGAACGTCAAAACGCTCAGTCTCGACCGCGCCGGCATCGCCTACAACGACGCCGGCATCAAGGTGAACCACTTTCTCAGGACCACCAATCGCCGCGTCTATGCCGTGGGCGACGTGATCGGCGGACCGGGCTTCACCCATCTCGCCAATTACCAGGCCGGTCTCGTCGTCAGGAACGCGCTCTTCCGGCTGAGACCCGACGCGCGCGCCGGCAACATTCCGCGCGCGGTCTATACCGACCCCGAACTCGCTCAGGTCGGAATGACCGAAGCCGAAGCGCGCAAGCGCTATCGCCGCATTCGCATCTACCGCGTGCCCTATAGCGAGAACGACCGCGCCCAATGCGAGCGCGCCACCGACGGGTTCGTCAAGGTCATCGCCAGGCCCGACGGCACCATCCTCGGCTGCACCATCGTCGGCGCCGAGGCCGGCGAGCTCCTCCAGATGTGGATCGTCGCCATGGCCAAGGGCATGAAGGTCGGCGACCTGATCCATCTCGTGCTGCCCTACCCCACGCTTTCCGAGCTCTCCAAGCGCGTCGCCTATACTTATTATTTGCCAACTTTGACGAAGGGCTGGCTCCGTAGCATCATTGGTTTCCTGCGCCGCCTAGGATAGGCCGCGCGCGAGCGACCCCCTTCGCTTGGGTTCGAGTGACTTGGTGAACGACGCGGCCCCGAACGTAAAGCCCGAGAAGCAACCGGCGTCCCGCTTCATGCCGGGACTGTCGGCCAAGCTGCTCTTGCTCACTATTCTCTTCGTCATGCTGGCCGAGGTGCTCGTGTTCGTGCCCTCGGTGTCCAATTTCCGGCGGCAATGGCTGATGGAGCGGCTTTCGTCGGCGCAGATCGCCTCGCTCGCGGCCGAGGCGGCGCCGAGCGGCCAACTGCCGCCGATGCTGCGCGACGAACTCCTCGAGCGCGCCCAGGTGAAGGCGATCGCCGTCAAGCGCGAGGCCTCGCGCAGCCTGATCATCGAGATGGACATGCCCGACGAGATCGATGCGTCTTACGATTTGCGCGACGCCTCGTGGATGGAGCTCATCGCCGACGCGCTCATGGTCTATGTGATGCCCGACGACAGGGTGATCCGGGTGATCGGCAATCCCGGGTTCCACCAAGACGAGTCGATCGAAGTGGTCATGGGCGAGGCCCCGCTGAAGGCGGCCATGATCCGCTACGGTCTCGACATTCTCGGCCTGTCGATCTTGATTTCGATCATCACCGCGGCGCTGGTCTATCTCACGCTCGATGCCCTCCTGGTCAAACCCATGACCAAGCTCACCCGCAACATCGTCCGCTTCTCCGAGCGCCCCGAGGACCCGACAAGGGTGATCGAGCCGTCCAACCGCCGCGACGAGATCGGCGCCGCCGAGCGCGAACTCGCCGCCATGCAGAAGGAGCTTGCCGACACGCTGTCGCAGAAGACGCGGCTCGCGGCTCTGGGCCTCGCCGTGAGCAAGATCAGCCACGATCTGCGCAACATGCTGTCGAGCGCCCAGCTCCTCTCCGACCGCCTCATCACCGTCAAGGACCCGACGGTGCAGCGCCTCGTGCCGAAACTGATCGCCTCGCTCGACCGCGCCATCCGGTTATGTGCCCAGACACTCAACTACGGCCAGGCCCAGGAGACGCCGCCGCGGCGCAAGCGCTTCACGCTTCTCCCGCTCGTGACCGAGGTCGGCGACAGTCTCGGCCTGCCCCGCCAGCGCATCGCCTGGGCCGTTGCGGTCGAGCCGACGCTCGAGGTCGATGCCGACCGCGACCAGCTCTACCGCGTGTTGAGCAATCTCTGCCGCAATGCGGTTCAGGCTCTCGAAAGCGAAGGCGAGATCGACGGCGAGATCGGCGTTCTGGGGCGGCGCGAGCGCGCGGTCACCGTGATCGAGGTGGCCGATACCGGACCCGGCGTGCCGGACAAGGCGCGCACGCATCTGTTCGCGGCGTTCCAGGGCAGCGTCCGCAAGGGCGGGACCGGGCTTGGGCTCGCCATCGCCCATGAGCTCGTGCAGGCTCATGGCGGCCAGATCACGCTTATCGACAACGAAGGCGGCGCCACGTTCCGCGTCACCATCCCCGACATGGTGGTGGAGTTGAAACGCGCGCGGCGTCTCAGCGCTTGAGGCCGGCGGTTGCCCCCACCGGCAATGACCGAGGCTTGGTGGGAGCGAGGCGCGGCCAGCCTTGCCTTTGCGCGGGCGACCGATTAGGTAGGGTCTGCTTGATGCCTTTCGAGCCTCGCTCGGTCCTCTTGTGCATCCCGCGCATGGGCTCAAGCTCGCCGTCAGGAGAAAGGTTCGTCTTCTGGAGGCCGGACGCGCCCGTAGC
>DATEMT010000018.1:0-11406 GCA_035275445.1 Methyloceanibacter sp.
GATCAGGCCGGTGCCGACGCCGGCGACGGCGACCAGCGAAGCGCGCGCCAGCCCGGCGGCAGAGGCCGGGTCGACGATCGCGACCAAGATCAGCGCGAATTGGGCGGCGATCCAGCCCCAGAACAAGGTCCTGATCCAACCGTACCAAAGCCCGATGCGGAGGAAGGTGTAGAGAAAGAGCACGAGGCTCGCGGCGAGCCCCGCTTCGGCGGCCGCGCGATAGAGCGCGGTGCGGTCCGGCCCGACAGGGAAGAGCTTGTTCCAAAAGCCGAAATCGACGCAGAAATAGGCCAGCGCCGCCCAGGCGATCAGCGCCGTTGCCGGGAAGATGGCGCGATGGTTGGCGGCGAAGATGGCCGTCAGGAAGATGGCAAGCAGCCCGGTGATGCCGAGCAGCACGCCGTTGAACAGCATGCGGTCCTGCTGCTTCGCCTGATAGGCGTTGGGGTCCCACAGATTGAGCTGCGGCACCTGAGGCGAGCTGAGCTCGGCGGCGAAGGTGACGGTCTGGCCCGGCTCGAGGCTCAAGCGGAACATGTCGGCGCGATCGCTCTTCAACGGTTCGGGGCGGAACCCGAGCGAGGGCGTGATCGCGGCGATGCGAGGGGCGTCGAGGATCGGCCAGATCACGCGCGAATCGGCCAGCGTATACCGTGGCGCCACCAGCCAGCGCACGATGCGTTCCGAGGTCGGATTTGAGAGAGCGAAGACGAGCCATGCCGGATTGGTGCCGGGCGTGGACGCCGAGATCGCCATGCGGCCGATATATCCGTCTTGACCCGGCGCGGTTTCGATTTGGAGGCGATCGCCGCGCCCTTCGTAGAGCTCGCCCTTGGCGGTGACGTCGATCTTGTCCTGATTGGGCTCGACTTGGAGCGCCTCGATGGCGTGCGCGGGCGAGGCCGCAAACAGTACGGCAGCGGCGGCGATGGCGCAGGCGATGGCGCCGATCGGGCCGATCAGGCGCCGCATGGGCGCCGCCTTACCCGTTACCCAGGCGCTCAACTCCGCCTTCCTCCCCGATGCTTCCCGACGATCCCGCGGCCTACCGGCACGTGTCGGTGTCGAGCAGCGCGTAGAGCAGATGGTCCTGCCATACGCCGTTGATCCGCAAATAGCGGCGCGCGAGCCCTTCGCGCTTGAAACCGGTCTTTTCCAGCAACCGGACCGAGGCCGCATTGCTCGGGATGCACGCGGCCTCGAGCCGATGCAATTCGAGCGAGTCGAACACGAAGGGCACGACGGCACGGACGGCCGCGGTCATATAGCCCTGATTGGCGTATTTGGCCCCGATCCAATAGCCGAGCGTGCACGACTGGGTCACGCCGCGGCGCACGTTGCAGAGCGTGAGGCCGCCCACGAGCGCCCCCGTCGGGGCCGCGAAGATGAACAGCGCGTAGCCCACATCCTCGCGAAGATCGCGCAGGTAATGGCGAACGCGCCGGCGAAACGAGGCACGCGAGAGCTCGTCCGAGGCCCAGAGCGGCTCCCATGGGGTCAAAAACTCCCGGCTCCCCGCCCGGAGCTCCGCCCATTCGGGATAGTCCGACATTTGCGGCGTCCGCAACGTGACCCTGTCGGACTCGATGACGGGTCCGACATCGCTGGTCGATACGGCTCGCAGTAACGCCATGCGCTTACGGCCCTTCTCAAGCGGCCCTGGTCGAGGGAACGGCGAATTCTTCCGTCACCCGGTCGAATCTTGCAACATGAAGAATGGGCCCAACCGTGGCGAGGCTGACCGGCGAGGCAAGCATGCTCTCAATCAAGGCTTGCAAGTCCTTGGCCTCGACCCGATCCACCCGCTCGGTCAGCTCCTCGGTCGAAAGCGGCCGGCCGTAGACCAGGATCTGGCGAGCGATCTGCTCGGAGCGGGCGCCCGAGCTTTCGAGCCCGGTAAGAAGCCCCATCTTCAGTTGAGCCTTGACGCGGGCAACCTCATCGGCGCGGAAGCCGCCCTCGGCGGCCTTGACCAGCTCGGCGCGGATCACGGCAAAAAGGTCATGGGCGCGGTCGGAGGCGCAGGCCGCATGGATGGTGAACAGGCCGCTGTCGTCGAGCCCGCTTGCGAAAGCATAGATGGCGTAGCAGAGCCCGCGCTTTTCACGCACTTCTTGGAATAGGCGCGACGACATGCCGCCGCCGAGCGCGCCGGCGCAGATCTGGGCGGCGAAATAGTCGGCATGTCGGTAATGCGGACCCTCGAAGGCAAGTACGACATGGGTCTGCTCGAAATCCTCGTTCGACCGCCTGACGCCGCCAGAATAGACCGCTCGTTGCGGGGCCGGCGCCGGGCCCGGATCGAAGCCTGCGAGCCTGCGCTCGGCTTCGGCGAGAAACGCGCCATGATCGACGGCGCCGGCAGCCGCGAGCACCATCCCGGGCCCATGATAGTGGGTGGAAAGATAGGCGCGGAGATGGGAGGGCGCGAAACCGGTGACGCTCTCGGCCGTTCCGAGAATCGCCCGCCCCACCGGCTGGCCGGGGAAGGCTGCCTCCTGGAGCAGGTCGAAGGCGATGTCCTCGGGCGAATCCATCGCGGCTGCGATCTCCTGTAGGATCACGTCGCGCTCCCGCTGAAGCTCGGTCGCATCGAAGCTCGGAGCGACGACGATATCGCTCAAGATGTCGAGCGCGAGCGGCATGTCTTGGCGCATCACGCGCGCATAATAGGCGGTCGTGTCCACGCCGGTCGCCGCATTCAAGTCGCCGCCGACCGCTTCGATCTCTTCGGCGATATCCTTGGCGCTGCGGCGCGCCGTCCCTTTGAAGGCCATGTGCTCGAGCAAATGGGCGACGCCATGCTCGCTCGCTCCCTCGTTCCGACTCCCTGCGCCGACCCACAGGCCGAGCGATACGGTCTCGACCCCGGGCATGGCGTGGCTCACGACCGTTAATCCGTTGGCGAGTTTTGACTGTTCGAGGCTCACGCGCGCCCTCCCGTGGTGCGCCGCCCTTGCGTCCCGTTCGGAGCGCCAGCGCGGGCATTGGCGTCGATGAAAGCGGCGACCGCGCCATAGTCGTAGGGAAGCGTGGCGCAGCGCTCGTGCTGGCCAAGCTTCAATTTCAGCCGCTCGGGTTCTTCGGGCACGCGGCCGGACGCGCGCTCGACCGCTTCGGGGAACTTGGCGGCGTGCGCGGTGGACAGAACGACCATCGGCGAGGCGTCGAACCCGCTCTCGGCGCGGGCGGCGGCGACCGCTACGGCGGTGTGGGGATCGGCGAGGAAGCCGGTCTCTTCGACCAGACTGCGAATGGTCATCGCCGTCTCGGGCTCGCTGATGGCGTGCGCGCCGAAGAGCGAACGCAAAGCGGAAAGCTCGGCGTCGCTGAGACGGAAGGCGCCGGTCTTGCGCAACGCCTCCATCAGCGCTCGCACGCGGTCCGCGTCGCGGCCGGCAAGCTCGAACAAAAGGCGCTCGAAATTGCTGGCAAGCTGGATATCCATGCTGGGGCTAGACGTCGCGATCACGCTCATGGGCTCGTAGGCGCCCGTGCCCAGAACGCGAACCAAACTGTCGTTGAGGTTCGTGGCAATAACGAGGCGCGAGACCGGCAAGCCCATCTGTTTCGCGGCGTAACCCGCGAAAATATCACCGAAATTTCCGGTGGGCACGGTAAAGGCCACGTCCCTCATAGGCGCGCCGAGGCTGACCGATGCGGTGAAGTAATACGGGATCTGGGCGAGGATGCGCGCGAAATTGATCGAGTTGATGCCGGTCAGTGCGAGGCGGTCGCGCAAGGCGAGGTCGCCGAACAGCCCTTTCAGAATGGTCTGGCAATCGTCGAACGTGCCCTCGACGGCGACGTTGTGAACGTTTTCCTCGGGCGCCGTCGTCATCTGGCGGCGCTGCACGTCGCTGATGCGTCCCTTCGGATGCAGGATGAAAATGTCGATGGCCTCGAGCCCGCGAAAGGCCTCGATGGCCGCGGCGCCGGTGTCGCCGGAGGTCGCCCCGATCACGGTGGCATGGGCGCGCTTGCGCATGAGCGCGCGATTCATCAGCCGCGCCACCACCTGCATCGCGAGGTCCTTGAAGGCGAGCGTGGGGCCGTGAAACAGCTCGAGAACGAAACGGTTCGGCGCGATCTGGCGGAGCGGGGCTACGGCGGGGTGATGGAAGCTGCCATAGGCCTCCTCCAGCACCTCTTCGAGGTCGTCGAAGCAGGGATCGCCGACGAGATAGGGCCGCATGACCCGGAAGGCGGCATCGGCGTAGTCGAGCCCGGCGAGGTCAGCGATCGCTTCGGGCGAAAGACGCGGCCAGGCCTCGGGCACATAAAGGCCCCCGTCACGGGCGAGAGCGGTAAGGAGCACGCCCTCGAAGGAAAGCGCCGGCGCTTCACCGCGCGTTGAGACAAATTTCAAGACGAGCCTCGCCGGGCAAGGAAATGGGGGTTTCGGGGCAGACCCTAGCGGGGCCCGCGTCCCTCGGCAATAACGAGGGCTTACGCAGGGTTAGCCGCTTTGCCCCTGCCCCGCCCGGCGCGCGCCGGCGATCGCCTTCCACACATAGGCCCCGTAAACGCCGAGAAGCGCCGCCGCCAGCAGGAACCAGGTGATAGCGTATTGCAGGTGGTTGTTGGGAAGGTCGAGCCGCGTCTGGCCGCCCTCGGGCCAGCCCCCCGCCGCCTCACCCTTTTCCGCCTCGAGGAAGAAGGGCGCGACCCGGACGCTCTCCCCCGGGAACATCGACCGCGCCATGGCAGCTTCATCGCGCCAGAACCAGCGATTGGCGTCCGGCTCGTTGTCGGGGGTGAAGGCGCCCGGGAGGTCGGGGAGGCGCACGATGCCGGTGACGGCAACCACGCCTTCGACCTCGCCTTTGGCGCGCGAGCCGGGGGTCTTGAGATCGTCGGGCACGAAGCCCCGATCGACGAGGACGGTCTCGCCTTCCGCCGTCGCGAGCGGGGCAATCACATGCCAACCGGCCCTGCCCTCGGAGACAGCGAACAAATACCGCTCCTTGGCGTGATCGTAACGCCCGCTGACGCGCACGCGGTAGTAGCTCGGATCCTCGCCGCGCGCGGCCATTGCGGTCGCCTGTTCAAGACCGATCGGCGCGGCCTTGGTCCGGGCCTCGATCTTGGCGATCAATCCCTCTTTCCATGCGAGCCGCTGCAACTGCCAGACGCCGAGGCCGATGAGCACGGCGAGCGCTGCGAGCATCAGCGCGGTGAAGCCGAGAAGCCCTCTTGCCATCGGCCTACCTCATTGCCCGGCGAGCTTGCCCTCCGCCGCCTTGTGCTTGAACTGGAGCGCGATCAGCGCGCCCTTGAAGGACCGGAGCAAGAGGAGCGGCAGCAGAATGGCGAGCGGGCCCCACAGGAGCGCGTGGAGCCAGTAAGGCGGGGCGTAGCGGATCTCGGTGATGAGCGCGAGACCGGTCACCACGAACCCGGTCACGAGGATGACGAACACGGCCGGCCCGTCGCCCGCATCGGCGAAGGCGTAGTCGAGGCCACAATGGTCGCATTTCGGAGCAAGCGCGAGATAGCCGCGATAGAGCCGGCCGCGATGGCAGGCGGGGCAGCGCCCCAAAATCCCCGCGGCAAGCGTCGCGCCGAGACCGTGGCCATCGGGCTTTGCGTCGCCCTCGCTCATGGCGATGTCCTCAAAATGAAAAGGGGGACGGAATCGAACCGCCCCCCTTGCTTCAAGCGTACGTCGCTAGTGGGCGGCGTTGCTGCCGGCGCCCCACACATAGATGCAGGTAAACAGGAACAGCCAGACCACGTCGACGAAGTGCCAATACCAAGCCGCCGCCTCGAAGCCGAAATGCATCTTCGGCGTGAACGCGCCGCGCATGGCGCGGATCAGGCACACGGTGAGGAAGATCGTGCCGACGATCACATGGAAGCCGTGGAACCCGGTCGCCATGAAGAAGGTCGAACCGTAGATGTGGTTGGCGAAGCCGAAGCCTGCATGCACGTACTCGTAGGCTTGGCAGGCCGTGAACAGGAGGCCGAGCACGACGGTGCACAACAGCCCGAGCACGAGCCCCCTGCGGTCGTTGTGAAGCAGCGCGTGGTGCGCCCAGGTCACGGTGGTGCCCGAGGTGAGCAGGATCAGCGTGTTGACGAAGGGCAGTCCCCACGGATCGAAGGTGTGCTTGAAGCTGCCGAGCCCCGCCACATCGGTGTCCACGCTCGGAATCGGCGGCCATTGTCCGCCCAGCACTTGCGTACGGGCGTAGGTGATCGCCTCGTCGGGATAGAGCGCGGCATCGAAATAGGCCCAGAACCACGCGACGAAGAACATCACCTCGGAGGCGATGAACAGGATCATGCCGTAGCGCAGGTGAAGCTGCACGACCGGCGTCTCGTAGCCCTCGTTCGCCTCCTTGATGACGTCGCGCCACCAGGCGAACATGGTGAAGATGACGATGACGAGGCCCGGAAGCACGTACCAGAGCTGCGGCGTGCCCGCCTTCTTCGAGATGAAGTACATGATCGCGCCGATGGCGAGCGTCAACGCCCCGACCGCGCCGACGATCGGCCACGGGCTCGGATTGACGAGATGATAGTCGTGCTGCTTGGCGTGCGCTTCAGCCATGATGAGCTCCTATTCCTCCCAAACAAGCCGAGGCGGCGCGCCGCCTCAAATCCCTCACGATCCGGACTTACCGCCCGCATCGGAGCGGTAGAACGTGTACGACAGCGTAATCTCGGTAATATTCTTGGTGTCGTCGTCATCGACGATCTTGGGATCGATGAAGAAGGTCACCGGCATTTCGACGCTCTGCTTGGGCGCCAGCGTCTGCTCCTTGAAGCAGAAGCACTCGATCTTGTTGAAGTAGCGCGCGGCCCGTTCCGGAACCACGTTGAAGACGGCGGTTCCCTTCACGGGGACATCCGATTTGTTGTCGGCCTTGAAGAAGGCGAGCGTCGTTTCGCCGATCTTGACGTCGATCTGACGGTCGACGGGCGCGAAGCTCCACGGCAAAGCCTGATCGACATTGGCGTCGAAGCGAACCTCGATGTTGCGGTCGATAGCGTGCGCGGGAGCGGCTTCGGCGCGCAACGGCACGCCGCTGTAACCGGTGACCTGGCAGAACATGCGGTAGAGCGGTACGGCGGCGAAGGACAGCCCGACCATGGCGGCGACGAGGCCGGCGAGCATGAGGGCCACCGTCCCATTCCTCTTGTCGTCTGCTGATTGTCCCGTTTCTTTCATCGCGAAACCCAACGCTCAGAGCGGACGGTTGGCAACATTGCCGCCAAGCCTGACAATCGTGACAATGAAGAACAGCACCACGAGCCCGGCGAGAATCCAGGCAATGGCGAGGGATCGCATGCGTTGGCGGCGTTTTCGTTCTTTTTCCGCATCATCCATCACGACGCCCAAAAGGACCCTAAGCTCCCGCCGCCAATGCCGAAGCCTCGCTCGACGAGCAGCACGGCGAAAAGCAGAAAGAGGTAGAGCACCGAGTAGCCGAACAGGTTCTTGGCGGCGCGGTCGGCCGCCTCGCCTTCGCGCTTGCGATAGCAGTCGAAGGCCATGACGACAAAGATCCCGCCGAGCACGGCGGCAACGGCGGCATAGAGAGCGCCGCCAAGGCCGATGACCGCGGGCGTCATGCCGAGCGGCGCGAGAATGAGGCTGTAGATCAGAATCTGCGTCCTGGTGGCGCCGGCGCCGGCAACCACGGGCAGCATCGGCACCCCTGCCCTGGCATAGTCGCCGGTCCGCAGCAGCGCGAGCGCCCAGAAATGGGGCGGGGTCCACACGAAAATAATGAGAAACAGCACGAAGGACTCAAGACTGATGCCGCCTGTCGCCACCGCCCAGCCGATCATCGGCGGCAGAGCGCCTGCGGCGCCGCCGATGACGATGTTCTGCGGCGTGGTCCGTTTCAGCCACATCGTATAGACGAAAATATAGAATCCGATGGTGAAGGCGAGCAGCGAAGCGGCGAGCCAATTGGCCATCACGCCAAGACAGACGACCGAGCCGACGGCAAGGACGGCGCCGAAAGACCGCGCCTCATCGGCGGTGACGCGGCCGCGGGGAATGGGCCTTGCGGCGGTGCGCGCCATCCTGGCATCGATATCGGCGTCGAACCACATGTTGAGCGCGCCCGAAGCGCCCGCGCCCGCGGCGATGCAGATGAGCGAGGCGATGGCGAGAATGGGATGCAAGCTCACGGGCGCCGCGACCAGACCGACGAGCGCGGTGAACACGACGAGGAACATCACGCGCGGCTTCATCAACGCGACGTAGTCGGCGACGTCGCCGCCGACGTCGGTTTCGATCTTCTGCGCTGCTACAGACATTGCGGCGTCGGCCATTCCTCAACCACTCAAGCGATGGGCGGCTCGAGTGATCGGCTCAAGCCTCGAAGCCCGTGTCCTCATTTGATGCGCGGCAGCGTCTCGAATGTATGGAACGGCGCCGGCGACGGCACGGTCCATTCGAGCGTCGTCGCTCCTGCTCCCCACGGATTGGCCGCAGCGTGCTGCTTGCGAGCAAAGGCGTAGAAGATGCCGAACAAGAAGGCGAGGAATCCGGCAAAGGAGAGATACGACCCGACCGACGAGACGAAGTTCCAGCCCGCATACACGTCGGGATAGTCGGCGTAGCGGCGCGGCATGCCGGCAAGCCCGAGGAAGTGCTGCGGGAAGAAGGTGAGGTTGGCGCCGACGAACATCAGCCAGAAATGCAGCTTGGCAATCGCCTCGCTGTACATGTAGCCGTACATCTTGGGGAACCAATAGTACCAGGCGCCGAACAGCGAAAACACCGCGCCAAGCGACAGCACGTAGTGGAAGTGGGCGACCACGTAATAGGTGTCGTGGAAGGAACGGTCGACGCCGGCATTGGACAACACCACGCCGGTAACGCCGCCGATCGTGAACAGGAAGATGAAGCCGAGCGCCCACAGCATCGGCGCGCGGAACGTAAGCGAGCCGCCCCACATCGTCGCGATCCACGAGAAGATCTTCACGCCGGTGGGCACGGCGATGACCATGGTGGCGAAGACGAAATAGGCCTGCGTGTTGACGCTGATGCCGGCGGCATACATGTGGTGCGCCCACACCACGAAGCCGATCACGCCGATGGCGACCATGGCATAAGCCATGCCGAGATAGCCGAAGATGGGCTTCTTGGAGAAGGTCGAAACGATCTGGCTCACCATGCCGAAACCCGGAATGATGAGAATGTAAACTTCCGGATGTCCGAAGAACCAGAACAGGTGCTGCCACAGCAGCGGGTCGCCGCCATGGGCGGAGTCGAAGAAGGCCGTGCCGAAATTGCGGTCGGTCAGGAGCATGGTGATGGCGCCGGCGAGCACGGGCAGCGACAGAAGAAGCAGGAAGGCCGTGACCAGCACCGACCAGACGAAGAGCGGCATCTTGTGCAGCGTCATGCCCGGCGCGCGCATGTTGAAGATGGTGGTGATGAAGTTGATGGCGCCGAGGATCGAGGACGCGCCGGCGAGATGCAGCGCCAGGATGGCGAAATCCATCGCCGGGCCGGGCGTGCCGCGGGTGGAGAGCGGCGCATAAATGGTCCAGCCGCCGCCGACGCCGTTGGTGCCGGGAGGTCCGGGCATGAACAGGGACGTCACCAAGAGACAGAACGCCGCGGCGACCAGCCAGAAGGAAATATTGTTCAAGCGCGGGAAGGCCATGTCAGGCGCGCCGATCATCAGCGGCACCATCCAGTTGCCGAACCCGCCCATGGTCGCGGGCATGACCATGAAGAACACCATGATCAGGCCGTGCGCCGTCACGAAGACGTTGAACACCTCGGGATTGCCGAAAATCTGCATGCCGGGCTCCATGAGCTCGGCGCGCATGCCCATCGACAGGAGACCGCCGACGATGCCGCCGATCATGGCCAGCACCAGGTACATCGTGCCGATGTCCTTGTGGTTGGTCGAGAAGAGCCAACGCCCTATCCCCGCTGGATGGTGGTCGTGATGGACGTGTTCGGCATGGGCGGGATGTGCCATGGCTGTCTTTCCTATGTCGTCTCGGTCATCGGTTGATTCGGTTCACAGCTTTTTTTCCGGCGCGCATCGCCGGCGATTGTTCACTCCTGGGCCGCCGCCAGATTGCGCTCGTCGTCCTTGGCCGAGGCTGACTTGGTTTTGGCGAGCCAAGCGTTGAAGGCCTCCTCCGAAACCACGCGAACGGTAATCGGCATGAAGGCATGGTTGCGGCCGCACAGTTCCGAGCACTGGCCGTAATAGACGCCCTCGCGCTCGGCCCGGAACCAGGTCGATTGCAGGCGTCCCGGCACCGCGTCGAGCTTCACGCCAAAGGCGGGGACAGCCCAGTCGTGGATCACGTCGTTCGATTTCAGGCCGACGATGACGTTCTTGTTCACCGGCACGACGACTTCGCGGTCAACGGTGAGGAGCCGCGGCTGGCCTTCCTTGAGGTCGGCTTCCGGCACCATGATCGAATCGAAGGTGATGCCGTGATCGGGATATTCGTAGCTCCAGTACCACTGATTGCCGGTCGCGGTAATGTGCAGGTCGGCTTTGGGGAAGTCGTATTGGGCGAAGAGGAGCCGGAAGGACGGAATGGCGATGGCGACGAGAATGAGGACCGGGATCACGGTCCAGGCAATCTCGAGCGCGGTGTTGTGGGTGGAGCGCGAGGGCTGCGGATTGGCGCGCTCGTTGAACCGCACCATCACGTAGATGAGGAGGGCGAGAACGAACAGCGCGATCAGCGTGATGATGATGGTGACATAGGTGTGGAACGAGGTGATCTGCTCCATGATCGGCGACGCGGCGGTTTGAAAGCCGAGTTGCCAGGGGTGGGCCATCCCGAGCCCCTCTTTGGCGTGAGCGCCGCCGCACAGAGCAAAGCTCGCCGCCGCCGCAAACGCCGTCGTCATTTTCTTGCAGATTGTCATCCTTCCACTCCCAAGCCCTTGTCGCCCGTCGCCGACGCGCCGGCACAATTCGGGGCGCAGTCGCAAATTTTTTGGGGCGCGGGCGGCCTTAAGGCTGCCAACGCCGCTCGATGGAAGCAAGGGCGGCGCGGAAGTTCAACAGCGATAATAGAGCGTCGCCCCCACCGTTTCGTTTTTATGGCCAAGCCCTGACCTGCGTCCCCGGGCTTCGGACCTTTTCCGGTGTAAAAATCATAAAGAAAATCGGTTGGCAACACTCATCATTCGAGGGCAAGCTGCGGCATAAGCACCTCAATTGCGCCGGCCATCCCGCGTTGGGCTGAGATGCCGGGCCGGTTCGCGCCGAAATTTGGCCCCAATACTCGGCGATGGCGGTTTTCCATGTCGCGCATCTCCGCTTGTCTGCGCTGCCGCCCCCATTCTCCTTGGCTTGCGAACTTTTCCACTCAAGCTGAGTGCGCGGGACCGGTTCCGATTGCCGCGGGGCGCGGCAGGGTCTTATCCGGCTTTTTGACCTCCCGGGTCGCCGGGCT
>DATEMT010000019.1:0-6387 GCA_035275445.1 Methyloceanibacter sp.
GGCGCGCTGCCCTACGGCGACCAGAGGCGGCTCGAGATCGCGCGCGCGATGTGCACGCGGCCGCTCCTCTTGTGCCTCGACGAGCCTGCCGCCGGCCTCAACGCGCGAGAGAGCGAAGGGCTGAACGAGCTGCTCTATTCGATCCGGGAAAAGGAAGGCATCGCCATTCTCTTGATCGAGCACGACATGAGCGTGGTGATGCGGATCTCCGACCACGTCGTCGTCCTCGATTACGGCAAGGAGATCGCCGACGGGACGGCGGAAGAAGTCCGCAACGACCCCCGCGTCATTGCCGCCTATCTCGGCGTTCCCGAGAAGGAGCTGGACCAGATCGGAAGCGAGGTCGGGCTGTGAACGCGCCCATGCTTGCCATCAGGGACGTCACCGCCGGCTACGGCAACATCCCGGTGCTGCACGGGGTGAGCCTCGACATCTCCAAGGGCGAGATCGTCACGCTCATCGGCGCGAACGGCGCCGGCAAGACCACGCTGATGATGACCATCTGCGGGCGGCCGCGGGCGGCACGCGGCAATGTCCTGTTCGAGGGCGAGGACATCACCGAACTGCCGACGCACAGGATCGCGCGATTGTGCATCGCGCAGTCGCCGGAAGGGCGGCGCATCTTCCCGCGGATGACGGTTTTGGAGAACCTCCAGATCGGTGCTCTCATCGCCAACGATCCGAGCGGCTTCGACACGGATCTCGACCGGGTGTGCACGCTGTTCCCGGTGCTGAAAAAGCGCAAAGGGCAGCGCGGCGGCACGCTGTCCGGCGGCGAGCAGCAAATGCTCGCCATCGCGCGGGCGCTGATGGGACGTCCCAAGCTCCTGCTGCTCGACGAGCCGTCGCTTGGACTTGCGCCGCTGATCGTCAAGCAAATCTTCGAGACGATCAAGGAGCTGAACCGGCAGGGACTGACGGTGTTCCTGGTCGAGCAGAACGCCTATCACGCGCTCAAGCTCGCGCATCGCGGCTACGTCATGGTCAACGGCAAGATCACCATGGCCGGCACCGGCCGCGAGCTGCTCGCATCCGAAGAGGTCAAGGCCGCATATCTCGAAGGCGGCGCCCACGGCGCCGGCGGGGCTCGGACATGAGCCTCCTCACCGACGACGGTTTCCGTGTCTTCCTCGTGCTCACCGTCATCCTCGGCGGCGGGGCGGCGTTCCTCTCGGGGCAAAGCCTGGCGCGGTCATGGAAGCCGTTTTGGCGGATTTTCGTCTATATGGCGCTGCTCGCGGCCGCGATCCGCTTCTTCCATTACGCCCTGTTCGACGGCGCGCTCCTCTCGCCCTATTATTATCTCGTCACCTATGCCGTGCTTCTCGCGGGCGCCTGCTTTGGTTTTCGTCTTACGCGCACGACGCAGATGGTGACGCAATATCGCTGGCTCTACCAACGCACGAGCCCGTTGACCTGGCGCAGCCGCGCCTGACGCGATCTTGCCCCGGCGCCGCGACAAGTGTTGTAGAATGGATGTCATCGAGCAGAGGGAGGTCCCAATGGAGCGCATGACCGGGCTGATCGCAGCCCTCGTTTTCGCCGTACTCGCGGCCGGCTGCGGCGAAGGCGGGGAAAGCACAACCACGCCGATTGCCATGGTCGGGCCGGTGACGGGTCAATACGCCTCCTTCGGCGCGCAGATGCAGAACGGTGCCGAACTCGCCGTCGAAGACATCAACGCCGCCGGCGGCGTGCTCGGCAAGAAGCTCGACCTCGAGATCGGCGACGACGCCTGCGACCCGAAGCAGGCGGTCGCGGTGGCAAACCAGATGAGCAGCAAGGGAGTCGCTCTCGTCGCCGGGCATTATTGTTCGGGATCGTCGATCCCCGCCTCGCAGGTCTATGCCGAGGCCGATCTGGTTCAGATCTCGCCCGCCTCCACCAATCCGGCCCTGACCGACAACCGCGCCGGACCGAATATCTATCGCGTCTGCGGCCGCGACGATCAGCAGGGCGGCGTCGCCGGCACCTATCTCGCCAAGCATTTCGCCGACAAGAACATCGCCATCGTTCACGACAAGACCGCCTACGGCAAAGGTCTCGCCGACGAGACCAAGAAGGCGATGAACGCCGCCGGTAAGCAGGAGGCGCTCTACGAGGCCATCACCGCCGGCGAAAAGGATTATTCGGCGCTGGTGTCGAAGCTGAAGCAGGCCAATATCGACGTGCTGTTCCTCGGCGGCTACCACACCGAGGGCGGACTGATCGTGCGCCAGATGCGCGACCAGGGCCTGAATACGATCCTGATGGGCGGCGACGCGCTCATCACTCAGGAATATTGGTCGATCACCGGACCGGCGGGCGAAGGCACGCTGATGACCTTCTCGCCCGATCCGCGCAAGAACCCGGCCGCGGCCGAGGTGGTGAAGCGCTTCAAAGACAAAGGCATCGAGCCCGAGGGCTACGTCCTCTACACCTACGCCGCGCTCCAGGCGTGGAAGCAAGCGGCCGAGAAGGCCAAGTCCACCGCGTCGGCCGATGTCGTCAAGGCTCTCAACGACACCGAGTTCGACACGGTCGTCGGCAAGTTCAAGTTCAACGAAAAGGGCGATCCCAATCTTCCGCCCTACGCCGTCTATCGCTGGTCGAAGGGGGGCTACGAGGAGATCGGCGATCAGCCGCCGACGGGCTGAGGTTCGGCGCTAGCTCTTCTTGGCCGGCCGCTGCTCGGCCTTGAATTCGGCTTCGAGCTCTTGCTCGAGCCGGACCAGGTCTTCCGGCAGCGGCAGGCCGAAGGCGCGCATCTCGTTGAGCTTCTCCCTGATTTGCAAGTAGAGCTCGTGCCGGTCCTCGGGCTGGTTCTCCATCTGACTGAAGAGAAGCGCGATTTCCGCCTTCAGATCCTCGAATGCCATGGGGTCGTCGCCTCCTTGCCGCAGGGCCGGGGATCGGACCACAAATGGCACGAGGCGGCAAGTGCGCGGTCCTTCGCGGGGCGCGGTTCCCTCGGGGTACACCGCCCGCGATTGCGGCGGGCCGAATTCCCCTGCATAGTCGAGGCCAGCTCGGGGGATCGACGATCGGTGGGATGGACGCGATGAACAAACTGACATTGGACAACGTGGTCGGCTTCGTGCTCGCCATCCTTTTCGCGCTGGTGATCGGTATTTCCATGTGGGGGCTCTTGGTCGGCGACTACGTGAACTCCGCCATGAACGAGCAGACCCGGCACACGCTGCGGATCGTCGGCTTCGCCGGCGCGCTTGCCGCGCTCTCGACCTGGTGGGTGCAAAATTTCGCCGCGCGGCGCGGCTTCACCATCCGCTTCCTGTTCGCCATGATGATCTTTGCGGTGGCGTTCGGGGCCTTCGGCGGCCTGCTCCGCTTCATCTATATTCACGCCACCTATCCCAACCAACAGGACTGGTCGCTGACCGGCTTGTATTTTGCCTCGCTCAACGACTTCTATACATTCCTGCTGGATATGTTCCTGCCGCCGCGCCCGGCTTATGCCGCCCTCACCGTGGCTGCCGCGATCTTCGTCGCCATATTCGGGCCGCGCGAAGCCAAGACAGCCGACATTTGAGACAGCCGACATTTGAGACAGCCGACATCTGTCCGCGGCCTGATCCAAGCGGCTCTGGTTCTTTGCTTGAGGTTAACGCCTCTTGCCGCATGTTGCTCGCGGAAAGGCCGCAACGAAAACCATGATCCCCCGCTATAGCCGCCCCGAGATGGCCCGGATCTGGGAGCCCGAGACCAGGTTCCGCATCTGGCTCGAGATCGAAACCTATGCCGCCGAGGCCATGGCCAAGCTCGGCCAGATCCCGAAGCACGCGGCCGACGCGGTGAAGAAGCGCGGCGGCTTCGACGTCGCCCGCATCGAGGAGATCGAGCGGGAGGTGAAGCACGACGTGATCGCCTTCCTCACCTCGGTCGCCGAACATGTCGGGCCCGAGGCGCGCTTCCTGCATGCCGGCCTTACGTCCTCCGACGTGCTCGATACCTGCTTCAATGTGCAGTTGGTCCAGGCGGCCGACATTCTCGTCGCCGATGTCGACGCGCTGCTCGCCGCGCTCAAGACCCGCGCCTTCGAATACAAGGGCACGCCGACCGTCGGGCGCAGTCACGGCGTTCACGCCGAGCCGACCACGTTCGGGCTCAAATTGGCCGTCGCCTATGCCGAGTTCGCGCGCGCCCGCGAGCGGCTCGTCCGCGCCCGCGAGGAGGTCGCGACCTGCGCCATCTCGGGCGCCGTGGGCACCTTCGCCCATGTCGATCCGCGCGTTGAGGAATACGTGGCGAAAAAGCTCGGGCTGAAGGTCGAGCCGATCTCGACCCAGATCGTGCCGCGCGACCGGCACGCCGCCTACTTCGCCGCGCTCGCGGTGGTGGCAAGCTCGCTCGAGCGGCTCGCGACCGAGATCAGGCATTTGCAGCGCACCGAGGTGCTCGAAGCCGAGGAATATTTCAGCGAAGGCCAGAAGGGCTCCTCGGCCATGCCGCACAAGCGCAACCCGGTCCTGTCGGAGAACCTGACCGGGCTCGCACGCCTCGTGCGCGGCTACGTCATGCCGGCGCTCGAAAACGTGGCGCTGTGGCACGAGCGCGACATCTCGCATTCGTCGGTCGAGCGCGTCATCGGTCCCGACGCCACCATCGCGCTCGATTTTGCGCTGGCGCGCATGACTTCGATTATCAAGGACCTCGTCGTCTATCCCGAGCGCATGCGGCAAAATCTTGACCGGCTCGGCGGCCTGATCCATTCCCAGCGCGTGCTGCTTGCCTTGACCGAGGCCGGCGTGCCGCGCGAGGAGGCCTACCGGCTGGTGCAGCGCAACGCCATGAAGGTGTGGGAGGGCGGCGCCGATTTTCTCGAGGCGCTGCTCGCCGACAAGGACGTGACCAAGGCGCTATCGGCCAAAGACATTCGCGCCCTGTTCGATCTCGGCTATCACCTGAAGCACGTCGATACGATCTTCAAGCGCGTGTTCGGCGCTTAGCGCCCGCAACGCCAAACGCGAGCGGCAGCCTATTGGCCGTCGGTGAGGTCGGACTCTTTCATCGAGCGGCTTATGGCCTGGATGTCGATGTCCTCGATCTGACCGCCGTCGTTGGAGCCGTGGAAGATGTGCGGCATGTAGCGGTAGCGGTCGCGCTCCTGCGCCATCATGAAGAAACGCCGGCGATAGAACGACGGATCGATCGCCGCGTAAGGCGGCAGCTGGTAGTACCAATCGACTTTCGGGTAGTGGCCCGAGCGGTAGGGATAGCGCGGAAAGATCGGGATATAGCCGCCGCCGTCGACGTAATAGCCGCCGGCGCGCGCGGCCTCAGGCATCCCTGCGAGCAGAAGCAACAGCGCAAAAAAGCCGAAGATGATTCGCATGGAGGCCCCCCTGCCCGCGACGACTCATCTTGGCACAGAGCGGGCGTGGCGTCAGCCTAAGAGTTGGCTTTGGTCACGGCCCTCGCCTCGGCTGCGCCCTTGGCGAACCAGCCCGCGTCGGTGCCGACGGCGACCATGCCCCACCCTTCCTTCAGCCGCGCCTTGGCGTACTCAGCGTCATTGGCGAAAACGAACGGGATTACAGACATTTCCCGGCATTTGCTCAGGACCAGAGTCATGGCCTCCTTGACCTCTTGCGCCCAGATGTCGAGCCGGCCGGTCAGGGCGACGGAGAGGTCGTTCGGGCCGAAGCAGACCATGTCCACGCCGTCGAGCGCGAGGATCTCGTCGAGTTGGTCGAGCGCGCCTCTCGTTTCGATCTGCGGGCAGGCGATGGTCCAATCGTTGGCGATCTTGAAGTAATCGGCGCCCGGGTGGTCGAGCCGCGCCCGGTAAGGGCCCCAGCTGCGATTGCCGTGCGGCGGATATTTCACCGCCTGCACGAAGACGTCGGCGTCTTCGACGCTTCCGATCAGCGGACACATGATCCCTTGCGCGCCGGCATCGAGCGCGCGGCCGATGAGACCTGGACTGTTCTCGGCAACGCGCACGACGGCCGGAAGCCCGGAGGCGCGCGCCGCCGTCAAGCATCCGACCAGCGCCTCGTTGCCCCCGAGCCCGTGCTGCTGGTCGATGGTGAGGCAGTCCCAGCCCGCCTCACCGATCAGCTCGATGAGGAAGGGGTTGTTGAGCGTGAGCCAGGCATTGTACAGCGTGCGGCCGTCCTTCGCCGCCTTGCGAATTCGGTCTTCGCGCATGGAAGCGATCACTCTTTGGCTTCGGCTTCGATCTGCGCGACGGCTTGGCCCATCGTCTCGGCCATCATGCGGCGGATCTGATGGTCGGACTGGTTGACGCCCTTGGCGTCGAAATCGGCCCTGATCTTGCGAAAAACGTCTTCCTCGCCGGGCTCGGCAAGATCGGCCTTCACGACCTCGCGGGCGTAAGCTTGGGCGGCGTCGCCCGCTATCCCCATCTCGCCGGCGGCCCACAGG
>DATEMT010000020.1:0-2319 GCA_035275445.1 Methyloceanibacter sp.
GCTCCGGCGTCTCGTCGATCTCGACCGGCAACAGCGTGTCCGGCTCCATTCCGGCTTGATTCAAGAGCTGAAGCCGGCGCGGCGATCCGGACGCGAGCACGAGTTTCGGCCTGCCGATCATCGTTCACCTTTAACGCAGGGCGCGGAACCTAGCCGAACTGTCTTCGCATGGGAACAGGTCGCGCGCACACCGCCGCACGGAAAAAACATTGCCTGAATTGAAGTTAGCCGCTGGCTGCGGTCGTGGTGCCGAAGCGCGAGCGGATGCGCTCTAGCAGATCGTCCCGTACCGCCCGATAGGCGTCGAGCCGCTGCTCGCGATTGCCCCAGACCGCCGAGGGATTGGGGATCGGCCAGTATTCGACCCGGACCGGCCGCGCGCGCGTCAACTCGAGCGCGCGGTGATGGGCCTCGGGCGACAGGCTCACCACCAGATCGAAGTCGAGACCTTCCAGGTCTTCGAGCTCATCGAGCGTCACCGGCTTGTGGCGCGAAAGGTCGATGCCGATCTCCTCCATCGCGGCCGCGACGAACGGGTCCGGCTCGCCGGCGCGCACGCCGGCCTCGGCGATCCTGAGCGAGCTGCCGAAGAAATACCGCGCCAGCGCCGCCGCCATCGGTGAGCGCACCACATTGTGTCCGCACAGGAACAGAACCGACTGCGGCCGAACGCCGGGTTGAGCTTCGTCCACTTCAGCCCTTCCAGTGCAGCGCACAGATCAGCGTGAACAGCCGCCGCGCCGTGTCGAAATCGACCGCGATCTTGTCCTTGAGCCGCTCGACCAGAAGCTCCGAGCCCTCGTTGTGCAGGCCGCGCCGGCCCATGTCGATCGCCTCGATCTGGCTCGGCGTCGCGGTGCGGATCGCCGCGTAATAGCTGTCGCAGACCATGAAATAATCGCGCACGACGCGGCGCAACGGCGTGAGCGACAGCACGTGCGCGATGACCGGTGCGCCGTCGGCGAGCATCACCTCGAGCACCAGCCGCTGCTCGACCAGCGAAATCTTCAGCGCATAGGGCCCGCCCGCGTGGCCGAGCGGCTCGAAGCGGTTGCTCTCGATCAGATCGTAGATCGCGACTTCGCGTTCGTGCTCGACGTCGCGATTGGCGCGGCCGATGGAGGCCTCGTCGAGGATGACGGCGACCAGACGGTTCGGATGGCTTTTCCCGGTGTCGGGCATCGCGCCGCGTCAGTCGCGGTTGAGCCGGATCGCAACCGAGCGGGCGTGCGCGTCGAGCCCCTCGGCCTCGCCAAGCGCGATCGCCGCCGGTCCGAGTGCGCGCAATTGTTCCGGCCCGCATTTCAGCAACGACGTGCGCTTCATGAAGTCGAGCACGCCCAGCCCCGAGGCGAAGCGCGCCGAGCGCGCGGTCGGCAACACGTGGTTGGAGCCGCCAACGTAATCGCCGATCGCTTCGGGCGTATAGGCACCGATGAAGATCGCGCCGGCGTTCTTTATACGCGCTGCCAGACGCTCGGCGTCGGCCGCGTGGATTTCCACATGCTCGGCGGCGATACGGTCCACGAGCGGGATCGCATCGCCGAGCTTGGCGACAAGAATTATCGCGCCGAAATCGCGCCAGCTCGCGCCGGCGATCTTGGCGCGCGGCAGCCTCTTGAGCTGCGCGGTCACGGCCCGTTCGACTGCGTCCGCGAGCCTGGCGTCGTCGGTGACGAGGATCGGCTGGGCCGTCTCGTCGTGCTCCGCCTGCGCGAGCAGATCGGCGGCGATCCAGTCCGGATTGGCGTCCTTGTCGGCAAGCACCAGCACCTCGGACGGACCCGCGATCAGGTCGATGCCGACGCGGCCGAACACCAGGCGCTTGGCCGCCGCGACATAAGCGTTGCCCGGTCCAATGATCTTGGCGACCGGCTTGATTGTCGCGGTGCCATAAGCAAGCGCCGCGATCGCCTGCGCGCCGCCCACCCGATAGATTTCGGTGATGCCCGCGAGCTTGGCCGCGGCCAGCACCAGCGGATCGAGCTTGCCCTCAGGCGCCGGCACCGTCATCGCAAGCCGCGTGACGCCCGCGACCTTGGCGGGCATTGCGTTCATCAGCAGCGACGACGGATAAGCCGCCTTGCCGCCAGGCACATAGAGCCCGACCGCCTCGATCGGCGTCCAGCGGCTGCCGAGCTCGACGCCGAGCGGATCGGTATAGCGCTCGTCCTTGGGCAGCTGCCGCTTGTGATGCGCTTCGATGCGCGCCTTGGCGAGCTCAAGCGCGGCCCGCGTTTCCTTCTTGATCGCGCCCAGTGCCGCGTCGATCTCCTTCTCATCGACGCGAATCCCGAGCTGGTCGAGATCGGCCTTGTC
>DATEMT010000021.1:0-2088 GCA_035275445.1 Methyloceanibacter sp.
GAGGCCGCAGAATATATCGCCTCACTGCTGGAAGGGCTGAGATCGGTCGCCAGCAGCGGCCAGATGCCGTTCCTTGCCTATTTGATCAATGTCGCGCTCGAGGAAGCCAACAACGAACGGACCAATCGCGACTAAGGCTGCCGTGTCAAAGCTGCAAAGACACAAGTTGCTGCCCGTGACGCTGTAACCGACCGGCCAAGTCGAGCTCGAGCAGCACAATATGGACCTTCCTGGTCTCGACCCCGGTGATGCGGATCAATTCGTCGATGTCGACCGGGCTCGGCCCAAGGGCCGCCACGATCAGTTCGCGTTCGGTCTGGCGGATGTCGGGCAGCGGTTCGGGAGTCCGGTGCTCATCGGCGGCGGCGAGCTCGCTTGGCGGCGGAACCGGCGGACGTCCCAAGATCGGCGCGAGCGTCTCGACGATGTCGCGGGCGGAGGTGACGAGGCAAGCGCCTTGCTTCAGCAGATTGTTGGTGCCGGCGGATCGTGGATCGAGCGGGCTGCCGGGTACGGCAAAAACCTCTCGCCCCTGTTCGCCGGCGAGGCGGGCGGTGATGAGAGAGCCCGAGCGTTCGGCCGCCTCGACCACGACGACACCGAGCGAGATTCCGGAAATCAAGCGGTTCCGCCGGGGAAAGTCCTTGCCGCGCGGCGAGAAGCCGGGAGGACGCTCGCTGATGACAAGGCCGCGTTCCGCGATCGCCTCTTGGAGCTCGGCATTCTCCGGCGGATAGACCACGTCGACGCCGCCCGCCACCACGGCAATCGTGCCATGATCGAGCGCGCTGCGGTGCGCGGCAGTGTCGATGCCACGCGCGAGCCCCGAGGCGATGACGAAACCTTCAGCTCCGAGTTCGCTCGCAAGCTGGCGCGTGAATTTCTGTCCTGAGGCCGAGCCGTTGCGGGCGCCGACGAGAGCGACGATGGGAAAGGATGCGAGTTCGGCCCGGCCCTTGATGTAGAGCAGCGGCGGGGGCGCATCGACATGGGCGAGCGCCGGCGGATAGCCCGGCTCGCCGATGGCGACCAGCGTCATGCCGAAACTATCGGCGCGGGCGAGCTCGGCTTCGGCCTCGCCTTCTCTGCACAGCAAGATGTCGTGAGACCTGCCACCCCGCCGCGATAGCGCCGGCAGCGCGGCAATGGCCGGTTCGGCTCCGCCGAACTCGTTGACGAGCGCGCGGAAGGTCGCAGGGCCGACGTTCTCGCTGCGGATCAGCCTGAGCCAGGCTAGCCGCTGACGACGGTTGAGACGCGGGCCCTGGTCCGCCGATGAGCCCTTAGCGTTTCTCGCCAATTCGCGTCTCCTCGCCGCGCGCGAGGCGGCCGATATTTTCGCCGTGGCGAACATAGAGGAGGCCGCCTAGCAGCAGAAACAGGGCCGCAAGGCGCCACTCGCCCATCGCCGCAAGCATGAGCACGCTTGCCACGACCGCGGTCAACGCCGCAAGCGAGGAGTAGCGCGTGAGATAGGCGACCGCGAGCCAGGTTGCGGCGAAGACGAGAGCGGCCGGCCAATAGAGCCCGATCAGCACGCCGAGATAGGTGGCGACACCCTTGCCGCCCCTGAAGCCGAGCCACACCGGAAAAACATGCCCGAGGAAGGCGCCGGCGCCTGCGGCGAGGGCAGCGGTTTCGCCGAAGCGCGCCGCGAGCAGCACGGCGGCCGTTCCCTTGGCGGCATCGAGAATGAGCGTGAGCGCGGCAACGCCCTTGCTCCCGGCGCGCAACACGTTGGTCGCACCGATATTGCCGGAGCCGATCTGGCGCAGGTCGCCAAGCCCGGCGAGGCGCGCCAGAACGAGACCGAACGGGATCGAGCCGAGGAGATAGCCTCCGGCAAAAGCGAGGACGTTGACGAGGACGCCACTCCAATCGGCGGCAGACATGATCACCGTCCCAAAGGCGCAGCTACGGTTTCAGACCCAGGCCGTCGGCGTAATCATAGACGACGCGCCCGGCAACGATGGTCAGCATGGCGCGGCCCTGGAGCCGCGCGCCGTCAAACGGCGTGTTCTTCGATTTGGAGCGCAGGCGCTCGGGCTCGACCGTCCACGGCTTGTCGAGATCGATCAGGACGAGGTC
>DATEMT010000022.1:0-12199 GCA_035275445.1 Methyloceanibacter sp.
CCCTGCTCGACCGGCTTGGGCTCGCGGTCGGGAGCACGCTTGCGATCGGCGAGGCCACCGTCACCGTCGGCGGCATCCTCGGCGAACAGCCGGACCGGCTCGCCGACCGGCTCGCTTACGGACCGAAGCTGCTGATGTCGCGCGAGACGCTGGCGAAGACGGGCCTGGTGCAGCCCGGCAGCCTCATCCGCTGGACCTACCGGGTGAAGCTTCCCGCCGAAACGGCGAGCGACAAGGACGCATTGGCCGCGGCCCGCGCCAACATCGCGCGCGACTTTCCCCAAGCCGGATTCGACATCCGCGATTGGACCAACCCTGCGCCCTCGCTTCGCCGCGAGGCCGATCGCTTCACCCAGTTCATCAATTTCGTCGGGCTGACCGCCCTTCTTCTCGGCGGCATCGGCGTCGGCAACGCCATCCAGAGCTACATGACCAAGAAGCGCGAGATCATCGCCACCTTCAAATGCCTCGGCGCATCGAGCCGCCTCGTTCTCGCCGTCTATCTCATCCAGGCGCTGCTGCTTACCGCCATCGGCATCGTCATCGGGCTTATCATCGGCGCGCTCACGCCCGCCCTGCTCGCGACCCTCTACAGCGATACGCTGCCGATTACGCTCGCGCTCGAGCCGCACACCGTGCCGCTCCTGACGGCGGCGTTCGCGGGGCTTCTGACCATGGTGCTGTTCGTGCTGTGGCCGCTCGGCCGCGCTGCTTCGGTTTCGCCCGCCACCCTGATGCGCGCCCATCTCAGCGACGAGCTCGAGCCTTCGGCGTGGCGCTACGCCGCGGGCGCGGCGCTCGCCGGGCTTGCGCTATTCGCGCTCGCCATCGCCGCGTCCGAGGAGCGCGCCATCACCGCCTCGATCTCGGCCGGTATCGTCGTCGCCTTCCTGCTGCTCACCGCCTTCGGTCTCTTCCTCCAGCGTTACGCCGCGCGCTTCCGGCGCACGCGGCCGGCTTCGCTCGCGCTCGCGCTCACGAGCATTGCCGGGCCGAATTCGCTCGCCCGCTCCATCGCCGTCTCGCTTGGCCTCGGCCTCGGCCTCCTCGTCGCCGTTGCCCTGATCCATCGCTCGCTCTATGTCGAGATCACCAACGACATCGCCATCGACGCGCCCGCATATTATTTCCTCGACGTCGAAGCCAAGGACCTCGCCTCCTTCCAGCAAGCGGTGCGGAAGATCGAGCCCGGCGCCAAGCTCGACCAGGCGCCGATGCTCCGCGGCCGCATCGTCGCGTTGAAAGGCGTTTCCGCAGACAAGGCCGAAGCCGCGCCCGACGCGCGTTGGGTGCTGGCGGGCGATCGCGGGCTTACCTACACCGACGCGGTTCCGGGGGCCTCGACGCTCGTTGCCGGCGAATGGTGGCCGAAAAACTATGCCGGGCCGCCGCTCGTCTCCTTCGACGCCGATCTCGCCAAGGGTCTCGGCTTGAGCCTCGGCGATCTCATCACCGTCAACATCCTCGGCCGCAACGTCAATGCCACCATCGCGAGCTTCCGCAAGATCGACTGGGAGTCGCTCGCCATCAATTTCGTCATGGTGTTCTCGCCGAACACGCTTCAAGGCGCGCCCCATCGCATGCTGGTGACGCTCGAATTTCCCAAGGGCACGCTGCCGGAGCGCGAAGGCAAGGTGATCCAGGCGCTGGCCGAGACGTTCCCGCTCGTCACCGCGATCAGGGTCGGCGACATCGTCGATGCGGCCAAGGACATGCTGGGCAAGGTCATGACCGCGATCGGCGCCACGGCCGGCGTCACGCTTCTGATCGGCGTCGCCGTGCTCGCGGGCGCCGTCGCCGCGGGCCAGGAGCGGCGCAAATATCTCGCCGTCATCTACAAGACCCTCGGCGCCACCCGCTGGCGCATTCTCCGCGCCGAACTGCTCGAATTCGGCCTGCCCGGCTTTGCCACGGCGCTGCTCGCGGTCCTGATCGCGACGGTCACCGCCTGGGCCTTGTGCAAATGGGCCTTCGAGGTCGCGTTCATCTTCTCGCCCCTTGCTGCTGTTGAGACCGTGCTTTTGGCGCTCGTTTTCGTGCTTTCCATCGGCGCCATCGCCACCTGGCTCGTGCTCTCGGCCAAGGCCGCCCCTTATCTCCGCGCCGAATGAGCCGTTTCGCGCGGCGCGCCAAGCCTTGCGGAGCCTCGACCAAGCCCCCATATTCGGGACCAAAATGCCTAAATTGAGCAGTCAGATCGCTAGGGGAAAGGATACCGGGACAATGTCAGATATCGACAGACGTTACGCGCAAGGCACGACGGTCGGGCGCACCGAAGCGGGTGCCGTCGACCAGGGCCTCAGGGCCTACATGCTGCGCGTGTACAATTACATGGCGAGCGGCGTCGCGATCACCGGCGTGGTCGCCTACCTGATCTACGCCATGTCGGTGCAAGAGACGGCGGCGGGCCTGCAGCTGACCTCCTTCGGCACGTTCATGTTCGCGAGCGCCTTCAAGTGGGTGGTGATCTTCGCCCCGCTGGCGATGGTGTTCTACCTCTCGGCGCGCATCGGCTCGATGAGCGTGAGCGCGGCGCAGATCGCCTTTTGGATTTTCGCGGCGCTGATGGGCGCCTCGATCGCCTCGATCTTCCTCGTCTACGCCCATGCGAGCATCGCGCAGATGTTCTTCATCACCGCCGCCGCGTTCGGCGCGCTCAGCCTGTGGGGTTACACCACGCAGAGAGATCTGTCGGGCTGGGGCTCGTTCCTGTTCATGGGCCTCATCGGCGTCATCCTCGCCTCGCTCGTGAACCTCTTCATCGGCTCGACCGCGCTCCAGTTCGCCGTGTCGGTGATCGGCGTTCTCGTGTTCGCCGGCCTGACCGCCTACGACACGCAGCAGATCAAGGAGATGTATTATGCCGGCGACGACGGCACGGTCACCGGCCGCAAAGCCGTGATGGGAGCGCTCAGGCTCTATCTCGACTTCATCAACCTGTTCATGCTGCTGTTGCAGCTCTTCGGCGACCGCCGCTAGGCGGAAAGCGGAAGCACAAAGCACCAAGGCCCCGGCTGACCCCCGGGGCCTTTCCTTTTCAGGCTTCGACCAGACGCAAGCCGCGATCGAGCGCGCGAAGCACGCGGCGGAGATCGGGGCCGCGTTTCAGGATCAAGCCGGTCGCCGCGATCACGCTGTACGCGCCCTGCCGCCGCGACAGCTTCGGCGCCTTCTCGATGCGGTAGAGCGGCGTTTCCGAGGCGCGCCGGAACACCGAGAACACGGCTTTCTCGCGCAGCGTGTCGATGGCGTAGTCGCGCCACTCGCCGCTCGCGACTTTGCGCCCGTAGATGTCGAGGATTTGGCTGAGCTCTCGCCGGTCAAACGCGATCGCGCCGCGTCGAGAAAGGGGTTCGTGAAGACTTGATTCGCCGCCGGCCTTGCGGGCCAGCGGCAACACTATGGGTTCCGTTTCGCTCAACTTGCGCCTCCTGTAACGGAAGCTTCATGATGAGCCGACGTTTGCGGAATTTCAAGCCGACGGCGTGCGCTACACAAGTTGTAACATAACGAAACATAAATCACAGTTCCGCCCTAGTTCAGCCGTTGCCACGCCCAAAAGAAACGTATGATGCTTAACGTTGCCTCTCGGCCCGGTCCATTGGAGAGGCTTCGGAATCTCAGCCCCCCAGCCCCCCCGGGGTTTCTCTAGGACCGGGCCAGTTTCTTCAGACTGCGAAAACGTCAAACGGGTCGGTTCGCCGGCCCGTTTTGTTTTGCTTCGAGCGCTTACTGATTGTGCTCGGCCGCGCCGAGAATGGGGCCGGCGTTCTCGACCTGGAGCAGAGCCACCAGGCAATCGCCGCCCCTCGTCTTGAGCTCCTTGAGCGGAAGCCTGATCGTCATCGCCTCGCCGTTCCACATGCCGACGGGCGTAAGCTCCCTGACCGGGTGGTGGTAGCTCAAGGTTCGGCCGCGATTCTCGCCCCTTGTGATGCGGACCGACACGTCCTTCTTGGCGACCGCAAGCCAGACCGTGGCGGCGCGTTTATCCGATGCCGCCGGCGCCGCGCCGACGCCGATGACGAGCGTATCGCCCTCGGCCTGGATATCGACCGGGACCCTTACCACCTCGAGCTGCTCGGCCGCGTTCCGCATCGCCATCTCGATCGCCGCCTCGTTGGCGCCGTTGACGTGGGTAAGACCGTCAACGACGATCTGCGGCGTGTAAACCTTGCCGTCGCCGCGCATCCGCGCGTAGTCGCGCTGCCGCCCGCTATTGGCGGGGCTCGAAAGCGTGTCGTGCCAGCCGAGATAGTTCCAATAGTCCACCGCATAGGTCAGCGTCACGATCTCGGGATTCTCCCCGAGCTGCGCCAGAAGCGCATCGGCCGGCGGGCAGGACGAGCAGCCTTGGCTGGTGAAGAGCTCGAGCACGGATTTGATCGGCTGCGCCGGCGTCTCGGCATTCGCGGGCAAGGCAAGGGCCACCGCCACCAACGCGCCAGCGCTCAACCAATGGACCCGGGTCATGGCACTAGGATGCAGGAAACGGGGGGGAAATTCCGGCCAAAAATGCTTGGCTCGGGTCACAAGTGAGTGACTAGGCCGCACGCCGGGCGAGGCTCCTCAGCACGTAAGGGAGAATTCCGCCATTGCGGTAGTAGTCGAGTTCGTCGGCGGTATCGATCGCAGCCTTGAGGCGAACGGCGCGCTTCTCGCCGGCGGCCGAGACGATCGCCGCCTCGAGCGTCTGCATCGGCTTCAGCGCGGCAAGGCCCTCGATGCTCACACGCTCATCGCCCGTGAGGCCGAGCGAGCGCCAGCTCTCGCCGTCGGCGAACAGGAGCGGCAACACACCCATGCCAATGAGATTGGAGCGATGGATGCGCTCGAAGCTCTCGGCGATCACGGCGCGCACGCCGAGCAGCGCGGTACCTTTCGCCGCCCAGTCGCGCGACGACCCGGTGCCGTATTCCTTTCCGGCGAAGACGACGAGCGGCACCCCCTCCGCGTCATAGCGCATGGCGGCATCGTAGATGGCGAGGCGCTCGCCCGACGGATAGTGGATCGTGACCCCGCCCTCGACCCCGGGCACCATCTGGTTCTTGATCCGCGTATTGGCGAAGGTGCCGCGCACCATCACTTCGTGATTGCCGCGCCGCGCGCCGTAGGAATTGAAATCGTGGACTTCGACGCCGTGCTCGATCAGGTAGCGGCCGGCCGGGCTGTCGCGCCTGATCGAGCCGGCGGGCGAGATATGGTCGGTGGTAATCGAATCG
The DNA here is from genome assembly GCA_035275445.1 of Methyloceanibacter sp. GTDB lineage: Bacteria > Pseudomonadota > Alphaproteobacteria > Rhizobiales > Methyloligellaceae > Methyloceanibacter. The sequence goes on from DATEMT010000022.1 coordinate 5,223, forward strand.
AGAAAGAGGCCGAGAACGCGCGCTTCCCCGATGTCGGTCACCGGCGGGGGCTCGACCCCCATGCCGGCGAAATAGGGCGGGTTCCGCACATAGGTCGAGTCGGGCTCCCAGTCGTAGGTGAGCCCGCCCTTGACCTCGATCGCGCGCCATTCCGGATCGCCGCGGAAGACGTCGCCGTAGCGTTTCTCGAACATGGACGTCTTCACCGCCTGGCGCACCACCTCCGCAATGGCCGTCGCCGTGGGCCAAATGTCCTTGAGATAGACCGGCGCGCCGTCAGCGCCGGTTCCGAGCGGATCCTTGGTGAGATCGACCGCGAGCGAGCCCGCGAGCGCGTAGGCGACGACGAGCGGCGGCGAGGCAAGATAGTTGGCGCGCACGTCGTGATTGACGCGGCCCTCGAAATTGCGGTTGCCGGACAGCACGGCCGCCACGGCGAGGTGATTTGTATGCACCGCGTGCGAGATTTCATCGGGCAGCGGCCCGGAATTGCCGATGCAGGTGGTGCAGCCGTAGCCGACGAGATTGAAGCCGAGCGCGTCGAGCGCTTGCGTCAGCCCGGCTTCCGCAAGGTAATCGGTCACGACCTGCGACCCCGGCGCGAGCGAGGTCTTGACCCAGGGCTTCACCCGCATGCCGCGCGCGACCGCATTCTTGGCGAGCAGCCCCGCGGCGACCATCACCGACGGGTTCGACGTGTTGGTGCAGGAGGTGATGGCGGCGATCACCACGTCGCCGTGGCCGAGATCGAAATTCTTGCCCGCGACCGGCACGCGCAAGCCGGCCTCCGCGCCTTTGCCGTACTCCTTGTCGAGGGCTTCGGCGAAGGCGGAGGCGGCGCGCCCGAGCGGCAAGCGGTCCTGCGGACGCTTCGGTCCCGCGATCGAAGGCTCGACGTCGCCGAGGTCGAGATGAAGCGTCTTGGTGAAATTGGGGTCCGGCGTATCGCCGTCGCGATAGAGCCCTTGCGCCTTGGCATAAGCCTCGACGAGCGCGATGCGCTCGCGCCGCCGCGCCGTCGCCGCAAGATAGGCGAGCGTCTCCTCATCGACGGGAAAGAAGCCGCAGGTCGCGCCGTATTCGGGCGCCATATTGGCGATGGTGGCGCGGTCTTCGAGCGGAAGATTCGCGAGGCCTGAGCCGAAGAACTCGACAAACTTGCCGACGACGCCCGCGAGCCGCAGCATCTCGGTGACGGTGAGAACGAGATCGGTCGCGGTGACGCCGTCCTTGAGTTCGCCCGTCAGGCGAAAACCCACCACTTCCGGGATCAGCATGGAGATCGGCTGGCCGAGCATGGCGGCCTCGGCCTCGATGCCGCCGACGCCCCAGCCGAGCACCGAGAGCCCGTTGACCATGGTGGTGTGGCTGTCGGTACCGACCAACGTGTCGGGAAAGGCGACGCGCGCCGCCCCGTTTTCCTTGGTCCACACCGTCTGCGCCAGATATTCGAGATTGACCTGGTGGCAGATGCCGGTGCCGGGCGGCACCACGCGGAAATTGTCGAAGGCGGCCGCGCCCCAGCGCAAGAAAGCGTAGCGCTCGAAGTTCCGCTCGTATTCCTTATCGACATTGATCTGGAACGCGCTGTTCGAGCCGAAGGCGTCCACCATGACCGAATGGTCGATGACGAGATCGACCGGCGCCAGCGGATTGATCGCCCGCGGGTCGCCGCCGAGCGCTCCCATGGCGTCGCGCATGGCGGCGAGATCGACCACGGCGGGAACGCCGGTGAAGTCCTGCATCAGGACGCGCGCCGGCCGGAACGCGATCTCGCGGTCGCTTCTCTTGTCCTTGAGCCAGAGCGCTACGGCGCGAATGTCGTCGGCGGTGACGCTGCGCCCGTCTTCGTGACGGAGCAGGTTCTCGAGCAGCACCTTGAGCGAGAAGGGAAGGCGCGCGATGCCGGCAAGCCCGTTCGCTTCGGCCGCCGTCAGGCTGAAATAGTCGTACTCGGCCCCGTCGGCTTTCAGCGTGCGGCGGCATTTGAAACTGTCGAGCGAGGGTTCAAGGGCCGCGGTCAAGCTGGCATCTCCTTCGGCGAATGGTCTCCTGCACACAAGGCGCGGCCAAGGCGGGACGGAACAGCCCGGCTCCGGCCGTGGAACGGCTCCCCTTGGTTAAGGCTTGCGTGCTCGGGACCTATATAAAAGCGCTTGCGGCAATGAGACAATGACGCGAAGAGAACTTCCGGCCCGAATCCTTCGGAAAGCCCGCCTTCCCCCGCATTGACCCCGCGTCATTTCGAAGCCATGCCGCACGCGATCGGCCTCGCCGCCCTCGAAATCAGCTGCCAGCGCGGCGGCAGGACCGTCTACCGCGACGTGAGCTTTCGCCTTGCGCCGGGCGAAGCGCTCCTCGTCACCGGGCCGAACGGCGCCGGCAAGACGAGTTTGCTGCGCCAGATCGCGGGTCTCCTTCCGCTCGCTGGTGGCGCGTTTCGCCTCGAGGGCGGAGGCGCCGACGCCGCCATCCCCGAGCTTTGTCACTATGTCGGCCACGCCAACGCCGTGAAGGCGAGCTTGAGCGCCGCCGAGAATCTCGCTTTCTGGGCTGAGTTCCTCGGCGATCGCCGCCAGAGCGTCGCGGCCGCCCTTGCCGCGTTCGGGCTTGGCGCCTTGGCCGATCTTCCCGGCGGCCTCCTTTCGGCGGGACAGAAGCGGCGGCTTGCGCTCGCGCGTCTCCTCGTCGCGACCCGGCCGATCTGGCTGCTCGACGAACCTCAAACCTCACTCGACAAGGCCTCGCTCAAGTTGCTCGACGCCGCAATCGAACATCACCTGGCGACGGGCGGGATCGCCGTCATAGCAAGCCACGCCGAGGCGAGCGCGAAACATGCGAAGCGCCTCGCCCTCGGCAAGGAGCGCGTGTCGTGACCGCCGCCCTTGCCCTCCTCGCCCGCGACGTGCGGCTCGCCTTTCGCGAGGGCGGCGCCATCGGCACGGCGCTCGGCTTCTATCTCGTCGTGATCGCGATCGCGCCGCTCGGGCTCGGGCCCGATCTCAATCTGCTCGCGCGCATCGCGCCCGGCCTGTTGTGGGTGGCGCTCCTCCTCGCCGCACTCCTCTCCGCCGACCGCATCTTCCACAACGATTACGAGGACGGCGCGCTCGACGTGCTGGCAACGGGAGGGCTGCCGCTGCCGCTCGTCGCCGCGATCAAGAGCCTTAGCCATTGGTTGACGACCGGCGTGCCGCTCGCGCTGCTGGCACCGCTGCTCGGGCTTCTGCTCAATCTCCCCGCAGCGGCGAGCCCGTTCCTCGTGCTGGCGATGCTCGCCGGAACGCCCGCGGTGAGCTTCATCGCCGCAATCGGGGCGAGCCTCACGCTCGGGTTGAAGCGGAGCGGCCTTCTGCTCGCGCTCATCGTCTTGCCGCTCTACGTGCCGGTCTTGATTTTCGGCGTGGCGGCGGCGTCGGCCGCGGTCGCGGGCCCGGCCTCGCCATGGCCGCCGTTCCTGATGCTGTGCGCGCTGAGCCTCGCCAGCATCGTGCTTGCCCCGCTTGCCGCCGCCGCTTCCGTCCGCGCCGCTCTCCGCTGACATGCGTCATGCCGGCGAAAGCAGGCGAAGCGCCGTCGCCCTCCCGTGAGGGTAGAGAAGGCACTACGAGCGGCGTTCCGCGATTGCGCCCTCAAGCCAAAGCCACTAGATCAACCGCAATGCCGAGCCTCGCCAATCCGACGCGTTTTCTCGACCTCGCCGGCCGCCTCATTCCGTGGCTCGCGGCCCTGACCGCGACCCTGCTCGCATGGGGGCTCTATCTTTCCTTCTTCGTCGCGCCGCAGGACTACCAGCAGGGCGAGACCGTGAGGATCATGTTCGTCCACGTTCCCGCTGCCTGGCTCGCCATGTTCGGCTATGCGCTGATCGCGGTCGCGAGCCTCGGCACGCTCATCTGGCGCCACCCGCTCGCCGATGTCGCCGCCAAGGCCGCCGCCCCCATCGGCGCCACTTTCACCCTCATTGCCCTCGTCACCGGCTCGCTCTGGGGCAAGCCGATGTGGGGCACCTATTGGGTGTGGGACGCGCGCCTCACTTCGATGCTGGTGCTGTTCCTGCTCTATCTCGGCTTGATCGCGCTGTGGCAGGCGATCGAGGAACCGGGGCGCGCAGGCCGCGCCGCCGCCATCCTCGGCCTCGTCGGCGCCATCAACATTCCCATCATCAAGTTTTCGGTCGATTGGTGGAACACGCTGCACCAACCGGCGAGCATCGTCCGCCTCGGCGGTCCCACCATCGATCCCTCGATGCTGGGCGCGCTTGCCGTCATGGCCGGCGCCTTCACGCTGCTGTTCGTGGTTCTGCATCTGATGGCGATGCGCGCCGAAATTCTGCGTCGTCGCGTGCTGGCGATGCAGCAGATGCAAGTCGAGCACGCAGCGCTGGACGAAACCTGACCGCAAAACTCATGCCCGATCTCGGCCCGCACGCAACCTTCATCCTTGCCGCTTACGGCTTCACCTTCGCCGCAGTGGCCGCGCTCGCGTCTTTCATCGTCGCCGACGACCGCAAGCTGCGCCGGCGCCTCGCCGATCTCGAGGCCAAGGGCATAAGGCGGCGTTCGGCGGGCGCAGGGCCTGCGGCTAAGCCCGGCCGGGGCCGCAAGTCATGAACGAGAAGAGCCGCTCGACGCCGTTCCGACGCTTCGGCCCCGTGCTGCCGCTTGCGGTCTTCGCCGTGCTCGCCGGCCTTTTCTGGTACGCGCTTCGGAGCGGCGACCCGTCGCTTCTGCCTTCGCCCTTGATCGGCAAGCCTGTGCCCGAATTCGCGCTTCCGCCGCTCGAAGGTCTCATGAACGGCGCCGACCAGGTGCCGGGCTTCGCTGCGTCGGATCTCGCCAAGGGCGAGCCTACGCTCGTCAACGTCTTCGCCTCCTGGTGCCTCGAATGCCAGCACGAGCATCCGCTTCTGCTCGCTCTTGGCCAGAGTCCCGGCGTCAGGCTTTACGGCATCGACTACAAGGACGATCCGGAGGCGGCGCGGCGCTTCCTCGGCCGTTACGGCAACCCCTATGCCCGCGTCGGCGCCGACCGCTCGGGCCGCGTCGCCATCGATTTCGGGGTGTACGGTGTGCCGGAAACCTACGTGGTGACGGGCGACGGCACGATCGCTTATCGCCATGTCGGCCCGCTCACGGGCGACGTGGTGAAGGACAAAATTCTGCCGCTGCTGGCAAAGCCGGACGGCAAGCCTGAGGACTAGCGGCGCGGCTTATTGGCCGAGGTCACGATCAGATCGAGCGCGTCGAGAAAGTCTTGCCGCTTGCCGGCCGGGAGACAGCCGATGAGCCGCTGGTCGGCCGCGGCGGCGCCGGGCTTCGCCTCGCGGAGCAGCCTCGCACCTTGCTGGCTGAGCTTGATGGCATAGGCTCTGGCGTCTTCCTTGGTGCGGCGGCGCTGCACAAGCCCCCTGCGGGTGAGCCGCGCCACAAGGTCGGCCATCGTCGACCGGTCGATGCCGGTGCGATCGACGAGTTCGGTCTGGTTCAGCCCTTCCTTGTCGCCGATCACCATCATCACCGCGAGCTGGCGCGGCGTCAGACCGCCCGTGCGCGTCTCGGAGGAAAACATCTCCGCGGCGCACTGGCCGGCGCGATGAAGCAAATGCGTTGGCGACCGGTCGAGGTCTTTTCCCAGCTTAGACATTCCTCAAATATCCTCTTGCCACGCGTCGGACGGGCCAGCGCTCGTTGATCTATTTCCATATTTAGTCAAATTTGCCTCGAACGGCAAATGTCAGTCTGCGGATTAGGCGGCGCAATCGCGGTAGCCCACAAGCGAGAGGGGCATTGTGCGGTGCCAGGAAAGGGCCGGTCGGGGGCGAAGGCGTGCCCCGGTTTGCCCGTTATCTCGCGGCGTCCGGCTTCGCCAGGCCATGCCGCTGGATCAGGGGAACCTGGGCGAGCGCGAACAGGAAGGTCAGCGGCAGGAAGCCGAAGACCTTGAAGCTGACCCAGGTGTCGGTCGAGACGTTGCGCCACACGAGCTCGTTGAGGATGGCCATGGCGACGAAGAAGAAGACCCACCGCACGGTCAGCTTTCGCCAGCCCTCCTCGGTCAGCGTGAAGGCGGAACCGAACAAGAGTTGGAGCAGCGGCTTTCTCAGCATGAGCCCGGCCGTGAGCAGGCAAGCGAACATGGCATAGACAATCGTCGGCTTGAGCTTGATGAAAGTCTCGTCGCGCAGGTAGAGCGTGAGCCCGCCGAACACGATCACGATAACGGCGCTGACGAGCAGCATGACCGGGATTTTCTGGTGACGGATGCGGGCCGCGGCGAGCGAAACCAGCGTCGCCGCCATGAACGCGGCGGTGCCGGCGTAAATGCCGCCGATGGCGTTGCCGGCGAAGAACACGAGAAGCGGTCCGAGCTCGATGATGAGCTTCGACCACACCCCCTGCTCCGGGGCGGCCGCTTCACTCTCGCTTGCGATGTCGCGTTCAGGCTGCGGCTTCATTCTCGCTATCCGCTCCCGCGATCGCGCGCGCGAAGTCTTGCGCGCCGAACGGCTTGAGGTCGTCGATGCCTTCGCCGATGCCGATGGCGTTGATGGGAATGTTGAAGCGCTCGGCGATGGCGACCAGGATGCCGCCCCGTGCCGTGCCGTCGAGCTTGGTGACGACGAGGCCGGTGACGCCGGCGATCTCCTTGAAGATCTCGACCTGCGCGAGCGCATTCTGGCCGGTGGTGGCGTCGAGCACGAGGATGACGCCATGCGGCGCGGCCTCGTCGATCTTCTTCAAGACGCGAACGATCTTGGCGAGCTCGGCCATCAGGTCCTTCTTGTTTTGCAAGCGCCCCGCCGTGTCGATCAGGAGCACGTCGATGCCTTCGGCCCCGGCGCGCTCGAACGCCTCGAAGGCGACGCCGGCGGGGTCGGCGCCCACCGCCTTGGCAACCACCTCCGCGCCCACGCGCTCGCCCCAGATCTTGAGCTGATCGATCGCGGCGGCGCGGAAGGTGTCGGCGGCGGCGAG